>CAMLER010000173.1 GCA_946478915.1 uncultured Chryseolinea sp. | reverse complement strand
GAGTGAAGGTGGATAAAGGACCACACAAAAAACAAATCCAAAAACCGCCCCATACAAATGTGCATCGTGGTTGATGTTATCATTTGATTTCCTACCCTGATAATAGGAATAAATAATATAAGCGGTCCCCAAAATAAATCCTGGCAAACAGATGGCAAGGAAGAGGCATATATCTTGAATCGGCTGGAAAACTATCGATGCAAAAATAACTGCAGCTACTCCACCCGAAGCTCCAAGCGAATTATAACCTGGGTTGTCTTTATGTTTGAAGTAACTTGGGAGATCGGATACAACAATTGCAATAAGGTATAGTGCAATATAATAAACGGGTCCCCAGTCGCCGAAGACCATGCCAAAAACTATTTCAATCACACGTCCAAAAAAGTAAAACGAAAACATGTTCAAAATTAAATGCATGTGATCCTGGTGAATGAATCCGGACGTAATAAAGCGGTAATACTGCCCACGCGATTTTATTTTATATGGATTCATCATGAACTCAGACAACATGTTAGGACGGTTAAATGCCATCATGCTTACGAGCACGGTTACGCCAATGATAGTATAGGTTATAAAAAACACGTTAGTTTACGGTTGTAATTCAATGATCAATATGAAGAATTTTAAGAAATACTATATCATACCCGCAGAACCTGAAGAGATTTACCTTGCCCTCACTAATCCAGCGACGATTCATTTGTGGACAGGTGAAGCTGCAGAAATGTCGACGGAGCCGGGCTCAGAATTTTCATTGTTCGAAGGAAGTATCGTGGGCAAAAATGTAGAATTTGAGACAGGTAAAAAAATTATTCAACAATGGTATTTCGGCGATCAAGATACAGAGTCAATCGTCAGTATAAAACTACATCCACATCCGCGCGGGACTTCGGTTGAGCTCAATCACAGCAACATTCCCGATGAAGATTATGATGATATCGTGGAAGGCTGGAATGATATTTATTTTACCTCTCTTTACGAGTTTTATTCATAAGTTGTGTAAAAACATCTACACCTTATCCCTTATCATTTAAGTAGATGCCGAACGGGACTGCCCGTATAGCCATACATGATGGGTTTTTAGCAAGGTTGCTTTGGAGATAAATTTGGCCTGTTTTTGAATTAATATTTCGCTAAACATCTACAATCATGGCAGCTGACAAGGAAAAATCTTCAATTCAGGAGGTAGTAAAATGGGCCGCTATTGGGGCCGGTGCCTTTCTTATCGCTAATTCAATTTACAAAAGTTTGAACCGGTATGACTTAAGGGGTAAGGTTGTTCTGGTAACCGGCGGATCACGAGGACTTGGTTTGGTCTTGGCAAGGCAGCTCGCTGCCAAAGGCGCAAGGCTTGCGATATGCGCGAGAACGCCTGATCAACTTGGAGAGGCCCATGTCGAGCTGGAAGAACTGGGAGCTGAAGTGATTTCAATGACCGTTGACGTTACTGATGAACGCCAGGTTAAGGCAATGATAATTGACATACTTGAACACTATGGTCGATTGGATGTAGTCATTAACAATGCGGGTATCATCCAGGTTGGCCCGCAAGAAAACATGGGTGTCAATGAATATGAGCAGGCGATGAAAGCAAATTTCTGGTCTGCCTTGTACACAATGCTTGCAGTGATACCCTATTTCAAAGAGCAGGGAGGGGGAAAAATAATTAACATCACTTCGATAGGGGGTAAGATTGCTGTTCCGCATTTACTTCCTTACACTGCCAGCAAGTTTGCATTGGTAGGATTATCGGAAGGAATGCATGCGGAATTAAAGAAAGATAATATTGTCGTCACTACTGTTGTGCCCAATCTCATGCGGACGGGCAGCCCTAGAAATATTGATGTAAAAGGTGACCATGACGCAGAGTATGCGTGGTTCAAACTGGCAGATTCATCACCACTGTTGTCTCAATCAGCAGAAACCGCTGCTAAAAACATTATTTCCGCTATTGAGGAAGGACAGTCGGAAGCAATTTTGTCTGCAACAGCTAAAGTAGCGACGATATTGCAAGGATTTGCGCCCGGGTGGATGAACCTGATTATGACTGTCGCTAATAAGTTGTTGCCCGAAACTGTTCCTGGTAATTCCATGAAGAAGGGATATGAAAGCGAATCAGACTTATCAATGGCGTTTGGCAGCTCCAGTGATCGGGAGGCAGCAAAGAATAACGAGAACTGATTTTCATTTACCGAGCAGTACCAGATACGGAGTGTTGGTCAGCTAAAGGGCCATTGCGTCTGGGAGTGCCGCCTGTGTAAAAGTCTACAGCTTAAGCCCGCGGAAGATAAAATTTTCTAAATGGTTTGGTGCCGATTTTCTTCTGAGTAAAATTGATTGTTGCACGAACGCTGAATTTTCTGCTAATTCAATTTCCATTCACAATGGAAAATTTATTTCCAGATTGTCATTCATGGTATTTTCAACCTTCGCTTCGTCCATGCATATTCCAATTATTCGTCGATCCGTATTCTTTTTACCAATCTGTTTTTGCCTTGCAGCTTGTGCATCCAGGCAAAACAACGAGAGGCTCGAGCTGTCCCGAACAATAGAAAATTCGATCACAACGGAGCTTCTAAACAAATGGTACCCCGCAGCCATGGATAAGGAACACGGTGGATTTCTCAGCACATGGACATTTGATTTTAAGCCAACCGGCGACCAGGATAAAATGATCGTTTCGCAGGCGCGACACGTTTGGACAAGTGCAAAAGCATCAGAAGTATACACTGATCAGGCCCATTACAAGGAATGTGCAACGCACGGTTTTAAATTCTTGAGGGATGTGATGTGGGATAAGACGTACGGCGGATTTCATACAATTGTTGATCGCCAGGGCAACGTAAAAAGCGGACCCACCGAGGAAAAAACGGCGTATGGAAATTCGTTCGCGATCTATGCGCTCGCGGCCTACTATCACGCTACTCAGGATACGAGCGCGCTGAACCTTGCAAAGAAAGGATTTATGTGGTTGGAAGAGCACAGCCACGATCCCGTTTACAAAGGATATTTTCAACATATGAAGAGAGATGGATCCGTTATCCAACGAGATAGCAGCGTTCCCTCAACAGCGGAAACAGGATATAAAGATCAAAACAGCTCAATCCATTTGCTTGAAGCGTTCACTGAATTATATCAGGTTTGGCCCGACAAATTGGTCGGTGAACGGGTAAATGAGATGCTAACATTGATACGCGACACTATCGTGGATGAAAAGGGTTCTCTCGTTTTATTTTTTCAGCCCGACTGGACACCAGTATCATTCCGTGATTCCACTGAAGAAGTTATCCTAAAGCATCGCGGACTTGATCATGTTTCATTTGGTCACGATGTTGAAACTGCATATCTCATGATGGAGGCGTCGCACGTCCTTGGTATTAAAGATGACTCGCGTACGCTGGAGATCGGTAAAAAGATGGTCGACCACTCTCTTGAGAAAGGATGGGATAATAATGCGGGCGGGTTTTATGATGAGGGATATTATTTTAAAGATAAATCCGACATTACCATCATCAGGGAAACTAAGAATTGGTGGGCACAGGCTGAAGGTCTAAATACCCTTTTAATTATGGCTGACCTTTATCCCAACGATCAACGGCAATACTTTGAAAAATTCAAGAAGATGTGGAGTTACATCGATACTAATCTAATTGATCATGAACATGGGGAATGGTATCCAAGTGGTCTCGACAAAGATCCCAAACAAAAAAATGCTTTGAAAGGGCACATATGGAAAGCGGCGTATCATCAATATCGGGCGATGGCAAACTGTGTTCAGCGCCTGCAGTCGAATGAAACACACTAGCCTATTTGAGATGTTTCACAAGTCTACTACCTTTACTTAACTAATGACAAACGGTTCAAAAACTACAACACACGAACCTCCTGTTAAAGCAAAACCAAGCGTGGAGGATAGCGTTCTTGCATCTATTCAGCCGTCGATGCTGGAGGATTCATATGTTTATGTGCATTGTTCGTTTGATAATTCGTGGAAGGATGCCCTCATTAGAATTTGGCGAACTACATTCCTGGTAGATCACAATTCGGGTGGGAAATCGTCGCTCGTTCATGCTGAAAATATTTCAATTGCTCCATTATGGACTATCATACCAGATAAGCGTATACACAATTTTATACTTGTTTTTTCTGCACTTCCCAAAACATGCACCAGTTTTGATCTGATTGAAGAAATTCCCCAACCTGGAGGATTTGTCGTGCGGGATATTCAACGCAATCCGCAAGACGTATACCACGTAACTATCGCATAGTTGCCCTGCGATGAAGCGTAGCCACCACGTGGTGTTTAGAACTCAAGACTGATCTGATTTTCATCTTTTCTCTTCGAGACTTTTACTTTTTCACGGCTAACAGATGCCACCTGTTTTGTTTTGATATACAAGAGATAACCTTCGACTTCAAGAAAATTCATTTTGCGTAAAATGTCCATGTATACCAACACCTGCGTGTGATCCGCTTTCTGAGGGCTGCCGGTCTTGAAGTCCACAACAAGAGCCTTTTTATCTTTGATCATTAATCTGTCGATTCGATTTTCAGTTCCATCCGGCAGCAGTATGGGGATTTCAGTTCTGATTTCCCAATCCTGCTGAAACCATCTTGATACCTGAGGTAATTTGAATAACTCTTCTATTTCATTCACGAGTGGTTGCTTTTCATCTTCGGTGATGAAACCTTCAAGAAGCATCTGCTCCACTGCAGGAATAAGTTCTTGCGAATACTTTATTCTTGAAAGTATTGTGTGAAGATGTATTCCGAAATTCATCTTCTCGCGCTTCTCATTTTGTGTGGGATCAAAATAGCCTTTGGCAGTCTGGCGAATCACCAACTTTTCGCGCCAATGAAATGCCGGATATGAATTTAAATGAATTGCTTCCGATTTTTCCGGCGATAAATCGCCAGCGGGCGCGGGGATTCCGGCTGAATATTCAAATGTTGATTGATTCCAATTTTCAACGAGGATCGTATTAAGGATACCGTATTGAAGTACATCGGCAGCAGATCTAACGTTTTCAATCTTAGACCGGTGTGGAGCAAGTAAAATCATTCCTTTCTCTGCACGCGTTAACGCGACATACAATAGATTGAGATTGTCAAGGTAGCTTCGTGTCCGCTCTTCCAGGTAAAAATTTTTAAAGCATGTTTTCTCCAGGCTTTTAGAATATCGCACGGGGAGGAAACCCGCATCATTAAATGGTGGTTCCGGAGAGTTAACCCACAATGTTGGACTTCGGAAAGGATCGTGGTCAAGATTCCAAACACAAAAGGGAATAATTACATATTTGAATTGAAGACCCTTCGCCTTATGTATTGTAAGTATTTGCACTGCATCAACTTCGCCCGATACCTGAATCGATTTTTTGTGCTTGTTGAGTTCCCACCACTCAAGAAACGCACCTAGATCATTTTTTTCACGATTGTAAAATTCCAGAACGAGATTTTGAAATGCCTGAAGATAGGCAAGCTCCCCCTTCTGATCACCAAGTTTGAATATTTCGATTAATGTTTCCGTAAGCTCGAACAAGGGTAATTTCTTCAGGGACGATTTTTCTCTTGCAAAAGCCGGAGGAAGATTGCTTTCAAAAAAGACCTGGTTAGCAACAGCAAAAACGTCTGTTAGCGGTCGCGTTGGCTCCTGTTGTCGTGCAAATTCGTAGCCGAGCTGAGCCCGGGAGATTACATCGTCGGGGTTAAGCAAATACCGCATTGCGCCAAGCAACAGATTCACGGATGATGCGCCATCAATTCTGAGCGATTCATTGGACACCACATCATATTTGTATCCCGGTTTGGCGAGATCTGAATTTTTGTACAATAGCAGTTTCGTAACAATTTGTTGGCCTTCATCATTTTTGCGGACCAGAATGGCCACGTCTTTCAAGGCAATGCCGAGATCCTGCAGTTGTTCCAGGTATAAGGGTAAAAGGTTTATCGCCTGATCCTGCCATGACAACTCCTCATGATCCTTTAAAAATTTAATACGGACAAACCCTTCATCGCCATGGAACAATTGCTGACGAACATCGTGATATGCATCGGAAGCGATTTGCTTTTTAGTCTCAAGGGATACGGCTTCGGAAGCTGCCTCGAACATAATATTATTGAAGTTCACGATGGTGGCCGAGCTTCGAAAATTGCTGTTCAGCACTTGAATATCTGTCCGTCTTGAGCCAATATGTTTTTCAACATCCTCTTGAAGTAATTTAAGGTCACCACCGCGCCATCGGTAGATCGCCTGTTTCACATCGCCAACGACCAGGCTGGAGTAGCCCTGATCCATGCTGTTTACTAGCAGTGGTAAAAAGTTTTTCCATTGCATGGCGGATGTGTCCTGGAACTCGTCGATCAGATAATTTCGGTAAAAGGAACCTACCTTTTCGTAGATAAAAGGAGTATCGCTATCCTGGATAACGCCATTGAGAAATTGTGGTGCGTCTGCAAGCAGCATTACATTATTTTCGGCCTTATATTCCTTAAGTTTTCTGGAGATATCGGCTATTAATCCAAAAACATATAGGTTTTGTAATACAACTTCTGCGCTAAGCGCTGCAGCAAAGTGTTTGTCGTATAAATCTGTCAGTTGCCTTTTCAGCGGTATTAATTTCGTGGCGAGGTCTGTCACGGTCCGGCGCCTTGGAGTTTTTTTCTGTGGCCAATTTTCAGCATCGTCGAAATATTCTGTTATACGCGTTGAGGGTTCTGCGATGGATTTTAGACCATTTGCGTTGGCATATGTTTCGAAGAAGGTAAGGAGTCCTGATCCGCGCCCATAGGAAATGTCTGACAGTGTTACTTCCGACGTGCGAAAGATTTCCAGTCCTTGTTTTCCCAAGGCCTGAGCTTCACTTAGGAACTTGCCTTTCGTCGCCCACAGATTTTCCCGAAGTCGCCTGAAAAAGTCACGGTCACTGGTTCGGCGTATCACATCTTCCTCAATCTCCTTAAACTCATCTCTGAATATTTCTTTAGCAAACTCAATGAGACTGAAGCGTACATCCCAAGCCCGTTCATTTTCCAGGTTCTCCTTGGCAAAATCAACTACCCATTGTGTAAGTTCTTTCTGGTTGCCAAGTTCATCAATCAGATTATCGATTACTTCTTCCAGAATTTCATCCTGCTCAACCTCCAGCCGGTAGTCGCCCATTAGTCCGGCCTCTCGGGTAAACGAACGGATCACTTTCTGAAAAAAGGCGTCGATCGTACTAATTGAAAATTGGGCATATTGATGAAGAATCGCGGATTGAATTTCCTGGGCATGCTGTTGAAAAGTCGAGTCATCGAGTTTCAATTCTTTCTTTAATTCATTAGCGACTTCATCTTCAATACCTTTGGCAAACCTGTCGAGATAGTGAAGTATGCGGTCCTTCATTTCCTGTGTCGCCTTATTGGTAAAGGTTACCGCAAGAATATGTTTAAAGTAGTCGGACTTGTACCGAAGAGCCAATGACAGATAGATTTTGGCCAGGGTCCTTGTCTTTCCGGAACCCGCAGAGGAACGGTAAATATTGAACAGTTTATTCAGATCAGCTTCCAGTTTAGTTTAAAGAATGCTTTTAAAATGAGGCTCGAATGTTTTTCATGGCCATATCGCTGGTAACACAAATATCGGCGAACAGATTCAGCCGAAACAATGATCTTCCTTTTTTTAGAATTATGACAAATAAAATACATGTCAATTTCAGGCTCTCTATTTCATTTATAAATTTCCTACCTTGAAGAGAATCAGTGATGCGAAAGCTCTATTTTTTATATCGTAAGATAGCTTATTCTTTTCCCGTTCAACTGTTACTGAACAATTTTCAACGCAATCTTGTGTTGATGCTCTGCTGGTTCTTACTGTTCGCGCTGATAAGCGGAAGTTTTGGCAAATACATGGGAATTCCTTACCTGTTCCTCGATCCAGAATATCTTCACAAAGTCAACTTTCGCAGTTTTTTTATACTCGGAATGGCAACAGGGGGATTTACGACCGCTTTTCATATCACGTGCTACATCACCGACGGTCACAGATTTTCATTTATTGGCTCTATGTCGAAGCCGTTTACAAAGTTTGTCATCAACAACAGCGTCATTCCGGTTGCCTTCCTGGTAACCTATATTTTTCAGATCATCAAATTTCAGTTTAACAATGAGTTTTCAACCAGAGCTGATGTCGCATGGAATGTAGCCGGACTGATCACCGGATATTTTGTGATGACCAGCATTCTGTCAATTTATTTCTGGTTCACCAACAACGACATTTTTAAACTTCTCGTAGGTCAGATTGATGAAAAGCTAAAGACCAACGTTAGAGCGACGCGCCGAAGTGTTATGAAAAAACTCGACATCGTTAGAAAGAAGCAGGTGCGAGTTGACAATTATTTGGACTACGACCTTCGGTTTAAGAACGTAAAGGACGCCAAGATCTACAATAAGTCTCAGATACTTCGTGTCTTCGATCAAAATCACCTTAACCTGGTACTGATTGAATTGTTCATATTCGTCTTTGTCCTGGTTCTGGGGATTTTTAAGGACCATCCGGTTTTTCAACTCCCTGCCGCGTCAACATTTATTATTTATCTGACAATATTTGTGATGCTTTCCGGGGCCTTTTCTTATTGGTTTGGTGGTTGGGCCACTACAAGTGCACTGGTGCTTTTCTTAGTACTCAATCATCTTATTGGAGAGGAATATTTCGTGAGGCGCTATGAAGCATTCGGGTTGAACTATCAGGTTCCACCCGCCGAATATTCAACTGCGGCCATTGCAGCCCTGAATGATTCTTCAAATCTTGAAAATGATCGCCTGGCAAACATTGCCATGCTGAATAACTGGAGATCAAAATTTTCAAACGAGCAAAAACCCAGGATGGTGTTCCTTTGTGTTAGCGGTGGCGGAAAACGCGCTGCTCTTTGGGCGCTTACTTCTCTTCAAACAGCAGATAGCCTTACCGATGGCAACCTGATGAAAAATAGCATCCTCATCACGGGTGCTTCCGGAGGACTCATCGGTGCGAGTTATTTTCGTGAACTCGTTCTGCGTCAGCGGCTGGGGAAACAGGTCCGTCCATATGCCAACGAGCATCGTCAGCTAATATCTACGGATAATCTGAATCCGATCATCTTTAGTTTGATGGCAAATGACCTC
>CAMLER010000172.1 GCA_946478915.1 uncultured Chryseolinea sp. | reverse complement strand
AGTGGTTTGTAATATGGGTAGCCGACTTCGGTGATGCGGCGTCGTAAGTCTACGTCTGTATGGCGGTGGAGTAGGGTTGCCAGGTGACTCAAGATTTTTATTATGGAGCTGTAATCAGCACTGGTTGATCAGCGTCTACTTTCACATCTTTGAACATGTAGCCATTGTCGCTTAATCTTAATGTTTTACCGCTGGCGATCTGCACATTTTTTAGAATTATTTCCTTCGATGTGATATAGGGAAATTGCTGTCGGTATGTATCATCTATCATTTGGGGATTAAAGTTAGCGAAGATAGCCGGTCCGTTATAATCGGCAGGGTGGTTAGTATCGTCGATGTGTAACCCTTCGATGGTGATCCGTTCTGGCATGTAACAAGTGTAACCGAAATTATGCTGACCGGAATTGGATCCGCCAATCAAACTGGCACTCGCTGGTTTGCCGCCGCTTGGCACAAAAATACAATTGCGTACGATGACTTCTCCCTGCCACGTGCTGCCGTAGTCTGAGCGCAGGTTGACGAGATTTCTTCCGCGAATGGTTGAGTTTTCTATCGTAAAAATCCCCGTACCGATAGCATTAATACCTTGATGTCCGAGAGTAGAATTCCGGATAGTAGCGTTTGCAACGCCCATATGCGCATCGAACCGGGAGAAGATGCAGCTGTCGTAAAGAAGGTTTTTGGAGTAATTTGATCCCATGATTCCCCAATACGTGTTATCGTTGATGTCGTTTGTCTGACGGCAGTTCACGAACGATACATTAAGTGCTCGGTTGACGGATATATCATACGTTCCCATAGAGACTTTTACTCCCGCAGAGCCAATCGTTTCATACGTTTTATGGCCAGTCAGAACACAGTCCTGGACTCTAACGTTTGCGCAGTCGCTCACATTGATAAAACCTCCATATGGAGCGCCATGTTCTCCCTCGCCATCTACCCGATGTTCAAGCCCTTTCACCAGCACATTGGATCGTCTGATCGCGATGCCTCTGCTATAGTATGTATACTTTGATTCTGCATTGTTGGCAATCGTTGTGAATCGTCCACCAGAGATTGTTAACATTTTTTCATCAACGGGACGTATAGTGATGTCCGTGATTCTATCGAAGTCCCAGATGATAGGGGCCTTCATGTCGACATTCCCATTCTTGTCGACAATAAAGATATCTGTTTGCTGGGATCCATTGTTTTGGTTCGGACCAAACCGGATGTAACGTCGGATTGTCGAATCCGATACGGTTATGATGGATGGATGGGAAAGTGGAACACTTATTTTATCCTGATTTCTTTTCAAAGATAAAATTCCCGTTGCTTTGTATGGGCTCAGGGTTGACATGACCATAAAAACGTGAGCTGTACGATCATCGACATTCTTATCATCAATGATAAATGATGCATTGTTAAAATCTGTATCTGTTTGGATTGTGACAGTACGTTTTTTTCCACTGATATAGTAGGTTGCCTGTGCATCTGCCCTCACCTGTAATTTATGCTGATTTGCGAATGCATGTGTGGCGGCGATGGCGTCAATATCATCGGAATTTCCGTCACCCTTCGCACCGAAATCGCTGTAGCGTACCTCGCCAGCGGCTTTAAATTTCTTTACATTTTTTTTGGAAACGTTAACCAGTAGTTCTCCTTTCTCATTTGTACCAACCGAAGTCTTATTCTTTTCAGATATGAACACCACACTTTCAGACGGTTGTTGCGCCAGTGCGAAAACTACAATAAAAGTGAAACAGGAGAAGAGTGCATATTTCATAGTAACAACCTTTTAGAGCCAATCATTTATGTGAATTCCTGAAGCATGTTTGAAGTGAATTTAGTTAAATAGAGAAGATGAATCCGTTTGCCTTGCTGTTTTGAGCACCCTCCACCCGAAGTTTTTGAAGAATTTCCATCGTACCCGAACAAATTCAGGATTTATTCAGAATGTTTTGCGGACTTGCATAGGAACAAGATATGCTAAGGATTTCGTTGGCGGCAGTGGGTATTTTTATAACAACATTGGTGGGTTTTTCACAAACCGCACAGGATTCTTCTATATATAAGAAAAGAAAATTAAAGGTAGAAGAAGTCAACTTTGTTTCCAGTTATTATTCGCAAGAGGGTAACAATTCGGCAGTAACCGGAGGCATTGGCTCTGAACAACTGACTGACTTTGCAACGACAACTGAGGTGCGCCTTTCGCGCTACGATTCAAGACAGAGAAAGCATAGTATTGGTATTGAGCTGGGCTTTGATACTTACACTTCAGCCTCGTCCGATAAAATTGATCCGAGCACGATTTCATCTGCCTCCGCAGCTGACAATAGATTTTACCCCTCCATTGCGTATTCAATTGCTAACGAAAAAACAGGATCTACCGTAAGCGCGACCGGGTCGGTGTCGACAGAGTATGATTACTTTTCAAAAGGTCTTGGTCTAGGTTGGGCTCAGCTTTCAAAAGATAAAAATCGGGAGTTCAGTGCCAAAGCACAAGTTTACCTGGATACCTGGTCTGTGATTCTGCCAATAGAATTGCGAAATAATGATGGGAGCCGCAAGGAACCTCGCAACACCTATAGCGCATCATTCACGTTGAGTCAAGTGTTGTCGAGACGTATGCAAATATTGTTGCTGGCGGATGTTGCTTATCAGGAAGGGCAACTTGCAACCCTTTATCACCGGAGCTACTTTCTTGATGGCAGTCACCGGGTCGAAAAATTGCCGTCATCGCGCATAAAGATACCGTTAGGATTGAGATTAAATTATTTTATTGGTGATAATCTTATTATACGAAGTTACTACCGATACTATCAAGATGATTGGGGAATGAATGCCCATACTTTTGAGTTGGAAACACCTATCAAGATCACGCCTTTTGTTTCGCTCAGTCCTTTCTATCGATACTACACTCAAAAAGGGGTGAAGTATTTTAAGACCTATGCTGCGCATGATAGACAACAAAGTTTTTATACCAGTGACTATGATCTTTCAAGTCTTAACAGCACGATGATTGGTTTAGGTGTCATGTATGCACCACCTGGTGGCGTGCTCGGTCTAACTAGATTTAATGCGTTGGAACTAAGGTATGGTCATTACCAGCGTTCCACGGGATTGAATGCACAAATTTTTTCTCTTCTAGCCAAATTTAAATAATGATGAAAATACTCATAACGATAATGGCATTCCTGGTCTTTGGTTCCGTGGAATGGCTCACAGATTTCGAGGCCGCAAAAGAAACAGCAACAAAGGAAGATAAATTTATCCTGCTGAACTTTTCAGGTTCAGATTGGTGTGCACCTTGCATCAAAATGAAAGCAGAGGTTTTTGGAAATGAATCATTCTTGTCACTTGCTGATGAAGAACTGATCCTCGTTCGGGCCGATTTTCCAAGACTGAAGAAAAATCAACTTTCAAAAGAGCAGGTTAAACATAACGAAGGACTTGCGGAAAAATATAATCCGTTGGGTAAGTTTCCATATACCGTATTATTGGATAAGAATGGAAAGCTTTTACAGGCCTGGGATGGTTATGTATTTGGAAGTCAGGATAAGTTTGTTGAAGAACTGGCTAATAGTCTGTCAAAACAATGATGATTGAAGTGTTGGAAACTGTTTTTCGACGCGGCCTCAAACTGATGGGAAATCAGTTCGAGTTTTGCGTGGTTGCGCAGGACAGGGCATGGGCGGAGGCTAGGATCGATGAAGCCATTGCAGAAGTACAACGTATAGAAAAGTTGCTCACCACTTATAGTGACTCAAGTCAGACCAATCTCATCAACGCAATGGCTGGACTCAAACCGGTTGTTGTCGATAAGGAGATATTTGACTTGATTGAACGGTCCCTCCGAATTTCAGCATTGACGCAGGGTGCCTTCGACATTACCTACGGCTCGATTGATAAAAGGCTTTGGAACTTTGATAAGAATATGACTTCCTTACCCGACGAACAAACTGCCAAAGCGATGGTTCGCCTGATAAATTTTCGAAATGTTATTCTCGATAGACCGAACCAAACAGTCTTCCTGAAAGAAAAAGGGATGCGAATTGGTTTCGGCGGAATTGGTAAGGGCTATGCAGCAGATTGTGCCAAAGCCGTGATGAAGAGAGCTGGTGTGGCAAGTGGTATAGTAAATGCAGCTGGAGATCTAACTGTTTGGGGTAGCCAGCCCGATGGAAAACCCTGGACTATTGGAATTGCAGATCCGAGTAAAAAATATTCGTCACTTGCTTCTGTCAATCTTACCAACACTGCTGTCGCAACTTCAGGAAACTATGAAAAATTCGCCATCATTGACGGCGTCAAATATTCCCATACGATTGATCCCAAAACCGGGTACCCTGTTCGCGGTATCAAAAGTGTTACGATCATTTGCAGCAGCGCAGAAATTGCGGATGCCATGGCTACACCTGTGATGGTAATGGGTGTTAAAGCGGGTATTCATCTGATCGATCAGGTTAAAGGAATTGCCTGTATTGTTATTGATGAATATGACAAGATGTATACCTCTAAAAATATCAATCTCACTATGTGATCATGAAAATTATCAGGATATTTATTTATATAGTTGCCATATTTTCCCTTGCGCTCACAAGGTGCGCACCTGTAAAGGAATATCAGAAGATGCATCTGAATGATTCTGAAATGGAGTTGGCCGCGCGAAAGACGCAGAAGTTTGAGACTAGTTTTCAACTATACAGGGAGGGAGCATCCGGAGCCAATGGCGGGAAGAACGGCGGGGGATGTGGATGCAATTGATTGGTCCGCATTATCGGAACGGATTTATTTTATGCTGCGCAAAATTCTAGAATATCAAACTTTCCGCCAATGATATTTAGGCTGCTGCAAAGAAAGACATGGTATTTGGGCGAGAAAAAGTGGATAGGTACAGGAACTCATTAACCCATAATAACAGAATTAAGTGCATGAAAAATTTAGATAGCATTTCGTTTTTTCTTTCACTTACTTTATCCAAGGTTCAAAGAAGTTTCTCTTAGAGTTAGTTCAGTGTTTTAATTTTCCTTTCACTTTTTCAACAAGCCCTATTTAGACAGGGGTTCCGGTATGAAAATACTTATAGTTGAAGATGAGCAAGAGTTAGCTAAGAGTATTGTCAAATATCTTCAGCAGGAAAGCTATGTGTGTGAAGTGGCGTATACTTCGAGCGAGGCAGAGGAGAAAGTTATGCTCCATGAATACGATTGTATTTTGCTTGACATTACATTGCCCGATGGTAATGGATTGAAAATTCTTGAAAAGCTCAAGGCGGAGCGAAAACTTGACGGTGTAATTATCATTTCTGCTAAGGACTCGATCGAGGATCGGATAACAGGACTAAACCTGGGTGCAGATGATTATTTGCCTAAGCCTTTCCATCTCGCCGAGTTGGGGGCAAGGGTTGCGTCCGTCATCCGCAGAAAAAAGTTCGAGGGAAATAATCAGATTAAGATTCACGAGATATCTATAGATCTCCTGGGAAAGCGTGTTCAAGTAAATGGACACCACGTCGAACTTACTCGCAAAGAGTATGACCTTCTGTTATTCATTGTATCCAACAAGAACCGGGTAGTTACAAAGAATGCAATTGCAGAACACCTTTCAGGTGATGACGCCGAGGTGTTTGATAATTTTGATTTCATATATGCCCATGTAAAGAACCTAAAGAAGAAGCTTTCGGAGGCTAATTGTCCCGACTACATTAAGTCCATCTATGGCCTCGGATATAAATTTGAAGCATGAAGCTCCTAACTCGCACCGTTCGAAACTATGTTATTTTCGCAGCACTGCTGATCTTTATTAGTACTCCGCTTTTTTATTTCGCGATTCAGAGATTGTTCGTTCATAAATTGGACGTTGAACTTATGTCACACAAGGAAGAATTTCATGAGTTACTTCCCTTGATCAAATCAGACGCTGACCTGAAGTTTTTTTCTCTTTTGAATGATGAATTTGTGCTAAAAAAGGATGATCGTCTTTTGAAAAAGGATTCATTCCTCACGGTGAGTGTCTATATCGAGCAAGAACAGGATATGCACCCCTATCGAATCCTGCGCACTGGAGTTTTCATTATGGGAGAACCTTATGTGCTGCAGATTCAGGAGTCGTTGGTCACAACACGCGATCTTGTGTCTACCATTGTTACGATTCAGGTGTTATTGTTAACAATGCTATTCATCGGCTTTGTCATCATTAACCAAAAGTTGACGAAGACTGTTTGGGCACCGTTTTATGCAATTCTCGATAAGTTAAAAAAGTATCAGATTGACAAAGATGCCACAATAGATTTACCACCGTCGACAACAACGGAATTCCAGGAGCTGAGTACAGCAATCGGTGAATTGGTAAATAAAAGCTTCGCCGCCTTTCAGAGTCAAAAGGAATTTACAGAGAATGCTTCTCACGAATTGCAGACCCCACTTGCGATATGTCGATCTAAATTGGAGTTGTTAACGCAGACACAGGAACTTACCAGGGAACAAGCTGACCTTGTAGAAGGATTATTTGACGCTCTTAACCGGATATCAAGGCTTACCCGCGATCTGCTTCTTTTGTCAAAAATTGAAAACAGGCAGTTTCTGGACCTCGAGAAAATAGAGGTTGAGAAAATCTTTGCCAAATGTATCAATCTGTATGATCGTCAGATTCATGAAAAAGAATTGACAATAGAAATTTCTTTTTCGGAAGCGCTTTGGATTAATGCCAATCCGATTTTATTTGAAGTCCTGATTAGTAATCTAGTTTCCAACGCTGTCCGTCATTCAGTACAGAAAAGCACGATCGTTATCAAGGGCTTTAAAGATCGCGTAATCATCAGAAACTCCGGTGTGCCGATGGAGCATCCTGAAAAAATATTCCAACGATTCCATCGACAGCACCGGTCAATGGTAGGTAGCGGACTTGGTCTTTCCATTGTAAAAAAAGTCTGTGACTTATCAGGTTACACCATTTCGTATAGCTACTCATCCGCTATTCATCAATTTGAGATTGCATTTAATGCTTCCCCTCCGCATTGATTCAGATTTCCTTCAGCTTTCCCATTGATATTAGTATTTGTAATTGCAGTGCACTTCGACTCTTTAAGCAGGGTTTTTATATGTCAGTATGAAGAAGATAGTTTTATTAACGTTTTGTCTGTTCCAGGTTGTTGCAACTGTTGCTCAAGACGAAAAGGTGCAACGTGGTAACTATATGCTTGGGGTGCAATACCACCAGGAATTTGTATTGGATGGTTACGTCAAGGTAAGGGAATGGGAATGGGAAGGAGACAAGATGAAATTGAGGGATCTGGGAATGACACACTATCCTGCGGTCAATTTTTATGCAACGAAAGCACTCCGGAATAATAAAAGTTTGACCATTTCGTTTGATCGTTATTTTATGCAGGGCCGCGCAACATTTGATCGCGATATCGTATATAACGGCACAATTATAGACGGCAGGGGAGGAATTGATGTTTCTCCGACCCGTTATTACCGTGCCAGTGTAATTTTTACAGGACCCTTGCTGGCCATGTCGGGATTTAAGATGGATTACACAACGGCTCTGGTACTGGATCATATAACATTTTATTTGGATGGCCAGGTTAGTCCGTTAAGTCCCAAAAGTGAAGTTCTTGAGGGTTATGGAAGGCAAGCACTTCCCTATCCGGTAATTGGCGTTCAAGGAAACATTAGCCTTGGGCGTCATAGTAATTTCAATTTTCAAATGTCAGGTACGTATATTCCAAGATTTAAAAGCTTTTATACGGAAGGAGGCAATGTCTCGCTTCAGTATAACAACTTTCAATCGGGCTTCAGCTATTCGCGCAATATCTCAAATTTCCAACTGGCGATTGGGTCACGTTTCAGGTACATGCATCTCTTACAAGAGAGCAAGGAGGATACTAACGTGATAGATACGATGACTATCGGACCATATCTGGAAGTTGTTTATCGTTTCTGAGGTCACGACAAGTATAGTCAATATCCGCTGGCAAATTGACGGGCACAAGGCGTTAAAGATGAAGATCAGTGACGTGCCTGATGTTAATCATAGGATTCTCAGCGGAAAATTTAAATATTAGATAAACTTATATCATTATGGACGCCACAAGAATTCACTTGTTCATTACACATTTGCCTGTGTTTGGTCTGTTTCTCGGTCTAATTGTATTGGGTTATGGATTTTTCCGGAAGGACACTCAGGTGAAAGTTGTTGCACTTGCACTCATTTTTATTGCAGCTGTCGGAGGAGTTATTGCATTTCAAACCGGCGAAGCTGCTGAGGAAACCGTAGAAAATATTACTAGTGTTTCCGAGAACACGGTTGAGGAGCATGAAGAGGCAGCAGAGTTCACGGTTATTCTTATTTATGCACTGGCAGTTCTATCGTTAACCAGCTTGTACTTTGAACTGAAAAGAATGAAGTATTCAGGGCAACTTTTGTTCATCGTTATGCTTGTTAGCATGATCACTTTTGTTGCTGTTGCACGAACCGCATTGTTAGGCGGTAAGATACGCCACACAGAAATTGGTGTCCAGGATGTAAATGCGCTCGAATGATTTCCCCGCACGAAAGTTTCAACTTAGGCTCTTTCTCAACGTTCCACAGAGCCTGAGAGATTTGTTTAAATTTCTAAAGCGGACAAAGTTTCACACATTATGCATCTGGCTACTTTAAGCATTCTGTGAAGCGAAACATTGTTTCCCATAATCTCAATCTTTTAATTTTCCAATCTTCTAATTTTCTAATCTTCTAATCTCGTCTCACAATTACCGTGTCGTGTTTTCAAGCAAGACCACGGAAGGTCCTCTCGTAATCCACGTTTTGCCAAGCCCGGTCGTGTCGCCCATCGGTTCAAAGTATACGAAGGATCCAAGTGCAAGGTCGACATCACCATCTGCATCGATGTCTCCAGCATCCATTACCATCCATCTGCCATTCGACGACTGTGGAAATGAATAACTGGTGAAATTGAGATTTCCATTATTCTCCAGGTAGACGAAACTTTCTTCAGGATAATGTAAATAGTCGGGGAAGAATGCAATAGCAGCGATGTCCAGGTCCCCGTCAAGATCATAATCCCGGGGTATTGCTTTGTATGCACCATTAAGTTGATAAAACCATGACTGTTTAAAATTAAAATGACCGTCGTTCTGAAAGATGTAGACG
>CAMLER010000171.1 GCA_946478915.1 uncultured Chryseolinea sp. | reverse complement strand
CGGCTGCCGAAATACTGTTCCACCAACCACTATGATTTTCCAGTCCCGAAGCAGCAATCTTTCTCAATTCTGACCCGGTATTGCGAAAAACCATGATCGGCATAAACTCGCCGGCCAGCATGAGGTCAATCTTATCGTCGCCATCAAAATCCGTCCAGAGAGCGTCGGTGATCATTCCGGCGTGCTTAAGTCCTTTAGCAATGGCTTCTGTCACATCTGAGAATTTTCCGTTGTCATTTCTCAATAAATAACTTTCCGGCGCCAATGGATAGGCGCCCGGAACTACACGTCCACCGACAAACAGATCAAGATCGCCATCTCCATCAAAATCGGCCGCTCTAGCGCATGAGCCGCTCGCAATGGTTGAAGGCAATGCACCACTGGCGAGTTTAAAATTCCCCTTTCCATCGTTGGTATAAAGGCGGTCTTCATACCGATCTTCGCCTGCCTCCCCTTCATAGCTACCGCTCACTATATATAAATCAAGATCGTTATCGTTATCCGCATCGAACAAAAGAAGTCCTTCATCTTCCGACTTCTTGTCCGTTGTTTTTATCAATATAGATTCAGCAAATGTGCCATCGGATTTCTGCCTGAATATTGTAGCGTCATAGAGAGAAGATCCTCCTAAAATAAAATCTTCAATATGATCTCCATTTAAGTCTCCGACGGCAATACCCGGCCCTGCCTGGGAAAATTTATGGGGTAATGTACGCTGCCGGTAAAAATCGATTTTGTCCCATTCCTGGTGCCGATATTTCAAGCCATATTCATCAGCCACCTCTCGAAAATATTTTCCGACCCGGGCAGGCTGTTTCACAGCCGCAGGTTGCTTTTTCGACTCTGTGTATTCTATTTCTACTATCTGGTTTGGCTTTACATTCGCGAACACCTGCGTGTTACCATCCGGCCATACAACGGTAAGGCTATCCACAACTGTACTTTCTCCAATTCCAAAGTGAATAGCATCTTCTACAGTCGATAAATAACCGCGATAAATTGAATGGTCTATATATTGGATTTTGTCGCCGTGTTTGATAGTTATCTTTGAACCTAAGCAGATTTTGTTCTTAGGATCGCCTTTCAGTTTTACCCGCAGATAATTGTTTTTCGATTTTTCCTCTCCATCGTAAAGTGCATTTTCATATAAGAAAGCGACATCATTAATATTGTTAACAACATAATCAAGATCTCCATCATTATCCAGATCAGCGAAAGCTGCTCCATTTGAAAAAGAGGACTGATTCATTCCCCACTCTTTTGTCTTGTCAGTAAAAGTGAAATCACCATGATTTTGAAAAGCATAGTTTGGTACCTTGAGTACAGGAATGGAATCGATCAGCGACCGATAGTTTCTAAATGCGCCGACTTCGCGCTTAAACATCACATAATCCTTATCAGTTACATCTTTTGGAAAACCGTTTGTGATCAGCAGGTCGCGGTATCCATCGTTGTCAACATCCATGAACAACGACGACCAACTCCATTCCGTTTGATGAATACCAGCCATCTGCCCGATCTCGCTGAATGTACCGTCACCGTTGTTTGCGTGAAGCATATTGCGCATATACTGGAATTCGTATCCATATTCGACATTATTGATGTAATTGTAGTATGTAGCACCTGCTCCAGATACTGTTTTGCGCCGCAGATTATTTTCTGGAAGCATGTCGAGCGTAATGATATCGGGAAAGTGGTCGTTGTTAACGTCAGCGATATCAATACCCATCGAGAACAATGACTGATGCTTCAGCCTGTCTTTAATTTCGTTGGTAAATGTCCCATCACGATTGTTGATGTACAGGATATCATTAGAAACATAATCGTTACCGATGTAGATATCAGGCCAGCCATCAAGATTGATATCTGCGATACCTAGCCCAAGACCATAACCTTCAATAAGAATTCCAGCTTCGATGGTTACATCCGTAAATGTCCCATTACCATTATTGCGATATAGCCTGTCGTTATTAAGTGCCGACCCATCCAGAATGCGAGGCCGATAGTTGCTTGGGATTTTATCGCTTTCAAGATTCTGCAATACGTACAGATCAAGATCACCATCCAAATCATAATCGAAAAAAGCAGCGTTTTGGCTATACCCCGTATCTGCAACGCCATATGCTTTTGCCTGGTCCTCGAATCGGGGAACGCCGTTGGAATCTAATCCTTTGTTGATAAATAATCGGTTTGCTCTTTGCGCGGGATCGTTGTTAATAGTGGCACATATGTAGGCATCAAGCAATCCATCGTTGTTGATATCCGCTAATGCTACCCCCGCGTTCCATTTTTCGGTGTCGTACAGTCCTGCTTGTTCCGTAACATCTTTAAACTTCAGCCCTCCTGTATTAAGATACAACCGGTTGGACACCATATTACCGGTAAATAAAATGTCATTGAGATCATCGTTGTTGAAGTCGCCAATAGCAACAGCTCCACCGTGATACATGTACTGGACGGTGAGTATGTTAATAGTATCTTTCTCTTCTACAAGGTTGTTAAAATCGAGCCCTGAATCGCGCGGTGAGACAAGTCGAAACAATGAATCGTTTCGTTGTGAGCAACCCACAAAAGCTAGCAGTAAAACTAAAAGTGAGAACCTTCCTATAAACATTCCAAGTGTAAATGAGATAAAAAAAGCCATCCCGCCTTGACGGGATGGC
Source organism: uncultured Chryseolinea sp. (assembly GCA_946478915.1). Next base: position 6,513 of record CAMLER010000171.1, on the reverse strand, counting down.
TTCATGTTAGCTCAAAGGTTAATAAAATGGATTTTGAATCAGTTCAGTGTTCCTGTTCATTTCATCCAGAATGATGGGCAGGAAATACATCTTGTCATTCCATGCACGATCCTGAATTTTGTTTCGGGAATATTGAACCGGACCAGCAAGGGGATCCTGAATAACTATTCCGTTGGCATTGCGTCCCATCGCCTGAGGCGCAATCATCCACCTTCTTATGTCGAAGTACCTGTGCTGTTCGAAAACAAGCTCAATCCTTCTTTCATTTCTGTATCGTTCTACCAGTGCCGCTCCAGATTCAGTTATATCCGGCATTCCTGCACGATCTCTTAGCATGTTCAAATATGTCCTCGCTTCGGCATCCTGACCTAATTCGATACATGCTTCTGCATAGTTCAACAAGATCTCACCATACCTGAAGAAGTGCCATGGAGCTTCCTGATTTCCGCCCGCGGCTGCATACTCATGCACTACACTCGGGTCAACAAACTTCCTGAGATAATATCCGGAGTAACCACCGTTCCAATCTTCTATCGGACCGTCGCGCGTATCCACACCGGGTGTCCAGACTCCGGGGGCAGTTTCAACCGAACGAATAATAACTTTCCCAACTGGATCGATGCTCACCACATCGCTTGGACGGGGGCGCCAAAGTGCCTGATCGTATAAAATACTCGCCTGGAATCTCGGATCGCGGTTCTCATAAGGAGCATTGGCATGAGTAGGATTATTCCAGTCGAACTTGGTACCATCAACCATTTCATAGTCGTCCACCAGTTCCTGAATAGGAGTATTTCCTCCCCAGTTGTGATACCCGTTAGGACCGTTGGCCAACCCTGGAAGCGCGCCATCTTCCCAACCGCGATTTTTAATGAAGAAGCGACTGAAGATGGCTTCTTTGCTATCCTTCATTAGAAATAGATCGGTATAATCTTTCACAGGATCACCCGTATCCTGCAAGCTGTAAATTCCTAAATCCATAACAGCTTTCGCTGCGTCTTTGGCTGCCTGCCACTTTGCAGTACGGTCGCCGGTAGTTGAAATCAACTCCGGATTGCCATATCCGGTAGCCCAGCTGGGATCATTGTAGAGATCGCTCGCGGCGTACAGCAAGATCCTGGACTTTAAAGCTAATGCAGCACCCTTTGTCGCCCTGCCGATATCGCCGCCTCCGCCTGCATATTCTGTTGGCAAGAGAGACGCAGCAAGATCAGCTTCGGATACAATATAGTCGATGCATTCCTGAAGTGAGCTTCGTTGGATCATGAACTCATCAGTAAGATCGTAGGCCTTTGTTACCAAAGGGACACCGCCATAAAGTCTAACCAAATTGTGGTAAAAATAAGCATTAAGAAAATGTACTTCTCCTTTCAAACGGTCCTTCCATTCCTCATCATCGAATTCAACATCTTCGATATTTTCAAGGAAAAGGTTGATCTGGCGAATTCTTGCATAAAGCACAGGCCAATTGAATTCTTCAAAGTCGCCCCGGCTGAATGACCCGATATCGCCAGAGGTCAGATTAGATTGGACGACCTGAGAAGATCCGTAGTTGTGAATAAAGTGAGACTCGTCAACGAGGGATCCCAACATCAATTCTCTGATGCCGTGGTTGAGACCACGATACATTTCATTTACAAAAGCTTCTACCAATCCCGGATCCTGCCATACAGCAGTTTCATTAAATCGGTCTTCCGGTTTCACATTTAAGAAATCGGTATCACAAGACGTCGAGTATAAAACGAGCGACAATCCCAATATGTATTTTAATAGGTTCTTCATACTAATCAGGGTTAGAAGGTTAGGTTTACACCAACGTTAAAGGTCTGTTTCTGCGGATACACTGTCCCGTCCTGATTGTCCGTTTCAGGGTCAAACACCTTGAAACTATCAAAAGTCAGAAGGTTGATGGCATTCACGTAAAGGCGTGCCGTCTTCAATCCAACTTTGTTGATCATGTTGCTCGGTAGAGTATAACCCAATTGGATGTTCTTCAGACGGATGTAGTCTGTGTCCCTGTACCAGTAGGTATTTGCCTGTGAAATCCAGTATTCGTCCTCCCGATTGAAGGTTCTCGGATTCTCTGAGCTTGGATTTTCAGTTGTCCATCTTCCGTCCGCAAATTCCTGCAAGTAATTTCCAAAATCTCCGGACTGCGTTCTGATATATGATCTTGCACCCGATGCACCCTGGAAAAGCATACTGAAATCAAACGCCTTATATTGAAGATCTAAAGTAAAACCTCCCTGGAATCTTGGTATGGTGTTGTTTTCAAGGCGAATCCTGTCGTCAGAATTTATTTGTCCATCAGCATTTACGTCTTCAAATCTGATATCACCAGGACGCGCACCAGGCCAATGAGGATAAGCATCAACTTCGGCCTGATCCCTGAACACACCAATAGCCTTATACATCAAAGGGGTGTTGTGGGGGCGGCCCGTGACTGATTGCCAAGGCAATACAGTAGCAGGTTCATCAAAAAATTCTACCTCATTTTTAGCATAACCACCATTCACTCCAACCTGGAAGCTTAGATCGCCTGCCTGACCACTATAACTCACAAGGAAGTCAAACCCTTTGTTGCGCAATTTTCCAAGATTTTCGCGTGGAGGACTAAATCCGGCGGTACGCGGAATCGATGCAAAACGATAAATCAGCATCTTGGACCGCAGGTTGTTAAAGTAGTCAAGTTCGAAAGAAACTTTCCCGCCAAACAAAGTACCTTCAAGTCCGATGTTCATATTGTTGGCAACTTCCCAAGTGATGTTCGGATTTGCTATTGGATAAGCTGCCTGGGTGATGCTTGTTGCAAGCGTGGTGTAATCGAAAATATAACCGCCACCGAATCCAAAGTTATTGGAGTACTGATGCTCATCAAAGAAAACGTTGTTAGCATCCATTCTATCATTTCCTAACTGTCCCCAGGAACCACGGATCTTTAACCGGTCAACAAAACTAGCGCCTTGCATAAAATCTTCCTCTGAGATCACCCAGCCTGCAGAAACGCCAGGGAAGAATCCCCAACGAGAATCTTCAGGGAATATGTAAGAAGCATCGTAACGCCATACAAACTCAAAAAGATACTTTTCGCTTAAGCTATAGTTGACCCGTCCAAAGTAGTTGAGACGTGTGCGGTTATACAGCTTGGTGACATCAGTATTGTTCGCAGTTGTACTCGCATTCTGATTTCCCCCCAACAGTTCATCAACTTCGGTTGAGATGTAACCATTGCGAAAACCAGCAAATTGATTTCCCTTTAGAACCTGTCGCTCGGTTCCGGCCATGAATGCCAGGTAATGATTTCCAAATTCTTTGGTGTAATTCAAATAGAGGTTGGCAGTGCGCCCGGAAGTCGTTTCATATTCCTGCTGCAGTTCAGGAGCGCTCAAACCTCGCTTGGATCTTTCAAGCAAAGGCTCGCCATCGTCTCCGTAGGTCGCATAGTCCCAGGTATAAAGGTACCACGGTGTTCTAAACCTCTTTATCGGGCGGTAAGATTCATCCAAGGCAAGGTTGAATGTTGCATTCAAACCTTTAACCCAAGGGACATCTAAGGTACCCTTTAAGTTGCTTTGAAATACGTTATTCACATCGTCAACGTATCCTGTGGCCGGTGTACTGATGACCACCGGATTGTCACCATTTTCAATGTCCGGACCGGGCATACCATTGGGCCAGTACGCTGGAAGATTAGGTTTGCCTCGGATGAGCATTCTGAAAATTGTGCTCGCCGCGCGGGTCGGATACTTTCTCCGTTCCTGGCGACCTGACAAATCAACCGACATTGAAAAGTACTCCGTTATTTTTGCGTCGATATTCGACCGAAAGTTGTATTGCCTGTATTTCGTGCCACTATTTCGGTATACGCCATCTTCACTCAATGTTCCTAACGAAACATAATATTTTACATCATCCGATCCACCGGAAACGGTTAGCGTTCCCATATCCTGGAGTGCAACAGGTTTGATAACGGCATCATACCAATCTGTATTGGGGTGAGTCCATGGATCGGAACCCGATCTGTACTTTTCAATATCTTCCTGCGAGTAGCGGGGTGCGTTACCTCTATACTCGTCGATTTCATTCAACATCGTGGCATATGTCGGAGCGTCCGTTACTTCGGGCAACCGGGTGGGTCTATTGAAACCAAGATTATAGTTGAACCCAATTTGAGGTTTGCCTTCTTTACCTCTCTTCGTGGTAACCAATATAACACCATTAGCTGCCTGGGCACCGTAAATTGCAGCCGACCCATCTTTCAGGATGGTGATACTTTCAATATCTGCTGGATTCAATCGGTCAAGTCCACCGCTTCTGTTGGCAATACCATCAATTACTATCAGAGCGCTTGGATTTCCAGTTGTGTTTGTCCCTCTTACCCTTATTTGCGATGCATCATTCCCAGGCTCTCCGGAACGGTTAATAAAAATTGTACCCGGCAATCTTCCTGTTAAAGCATTTGAAAGGTTAGATACTGGCGCTTGTTGAATTACATCACTTTTAACAGAAGTCACCGCACCCGTGATCGTTGTCTTCTTTTGTTCACCATATCCCACAACAACAACTTCCTGCAGTGACTGAACATCCAGCATCATTCTGACATCAAGGTTGGTTTGATTGCCAACCTGGACTTCCTGGCTTTGATATCCGATGAAACTAAAAACAAGGATGCTGTTTTCATCCGGTACCTCCAGGGTATATCTCCCATTCGTATCTGTCGTCGTTCCGACTGTAGTACCTTTGACGAGGACGTTTACTCCCGGGATCGGGGCGTCAGATTCGTCTGTAACCGTTCCACTGACCGTCTGGGCCGCTACTTCGTTGGCCAGTGAGGCGATTGCGTAGGCCTCCTCCCGTTCATCTTCAAGTTCTTTGAGCACGATTTGCTTTCCGATAACATCGTAGCTCAGGCGTGATCCCAAAACCTGGGCTAGAACGTCCCCGAGGGGAGTTTCTACCAGATTCAGGCTCATTTTGTTCAAATCTTTGATGAGCCTGGGGCGGTAAGTGAATTTGACGTCACTTCTTTTTTCAATTTCTATTAAGATATTCTTTACGTCTGCATTTTGGGTCTGCAGGGTAATTTTTCGTTCTAAAACCTCCTGACCGTTACTATCTATAGCATACCCCAGCATGACGGACGCACTTGTAATCAACATTTGTATCAGGGTAATTTTCATAAAGAATAGCAGGGCATTAGGAATAGGTTTAGGTTTATTCTTCATAATTTTGTTTGTTTTTGTTTGGTTAATCGGGCAAAAACTAGGTGCCTGCCGTGTAAAATCGGGAGGCATGACGGGTCGGTGATGTAGCAGCATCACCGGCCTTTTTCACATGTGGGTTTCGGTTAGTATTTCTATTGCATAGGCGTTATAGTTTTCATTGTTTTTATTTACAGCCAGTACTCTTAATAATAATGTTCGCATTATTGATTTCGTACTCAGCACCAATTGCTTTGCAAATGATTTGAATCCGTTCATATAGACCCTCTTCAGCCATTGACGTGGTCAGGATACAATTTGAAAGGATTTCTTCATCATACTGAATATCGATTCCATAGTTTTCTTCCAGCACAGAAAGTATTTTAACGACGGGCTCGCCGTCATACTGCGTTTCGAATAATGTTGGCTTTGGCAGAATGATCTCCGGCTCTGCAACCAGTTTCTTGGAAAATAAATTTTCCATAGTGTTGTACACAACCTCCTGGTTAGGCGTCAAAATGACCTCCTCTATTTCCCGCTCTCTTTCAATTACAGGATTTGATTTCACAACGGATACCTTACCGGTCTTAACAGCTACACTCGCTTCCTCTGCACCCTCATAGGCAACAACGTTAAAGCTCGTACCCAACACTTTGACCCGCAATTGAGAAGTTGATATGATAAAAGGACGGTTTTTATCTTTCGAGACATCGAAGAAAGCTTCTCCCTTAAGTGAAATCCTTCGCACATCGCTGGCGAAAGCCTCTGGATATTCAATACTACTATTAGGTTTCAGTGTTATCACTGTACCATCTTCCATCATAACACGTCTGACGGACTCAGTATTATTGACCATTTTTTTCATTCCATTCTCCAACAATATTATAGGCTGATGTTGGAGTGAGGGCAATCCTTTTTGATTGATGAAAAGGATTGCCCAGATGCCAATAACAGCTATGGCAGTTATGGCAGCAGCTAACTTGAGGGGAATTGTTAAGAAAAACGAGTTTGATCTTTGCTTCCGTGATGGGGTATCCTGTAAAGAAGATTGGATCTTTGAGGAGATCCGGTCAAAGAGTTTGTTCTGAACAAAATTATGTTCTAAAGGGTCAAGCAGGCTAACATCATCAGGCCCGTCCTGGAGCGACAAATACCATTGATCAACTTGGACATTTTCTTCCGGCGTTGTTTCTCCTTTTATGTATTTCTTAAGGAGCTCAGGCGAAATCTCATTATTCATAGGGACGGTTTAGATTATAGATCCACTCGTCACAATAGATCTACGGTTATAGCATAGTCAGTTGTCGGGCAA
>CAMLER010000170.1 GCA_946478915.1 uncultured Chryseolinea sp. | reverse complement strand
ACAATCAATTCATTAATGGTTTTTGTTTCAAAATGTTTTAAAAGTGAGGGAACATAGTAATAGATTCCGTGTCCTTTAAGGTTTTTTTCATTAATCAACTCGTGAAAGTCTGTCATACAACAAAGGTCCAGGCACGTTGTGATGCGTGTATCCAAGGCTGCTAGCCACCAGGCTTTGGTAGAGCCCATGGAAAGGCCGAATACCCCGACCCTACCTGGATCCGCCTCCGGCCGTGCGAGTAAATAATCCAAGGCTTTGATTTCGTCATAAAGCATCATCCCAAACAACGTTCTACCCTCCCAAAGCATTTTCTTGAATGCATCCATTTCTGTGTTCGTCTTTCGTTCACCAAAACACCAACTATCAATAGCCAGTGTTAGAATGCCTTTCTCAGCATAAACGGGTGCATACGCTGGCATCACACTTCTGCCGTTGAGCAGCTCATCTTTGCCGATGGGATACGTGCCAAAGTGTGCGTGACAGTAGAGCATGCATGGCGCTTTCTTCTGGCGTTTCTCAGGGACTAATAATATTCCCGGTACCGGCTCGATACCATTAAAGTCAAACTCTAAATATTCGAGCGTATAGCCCTGGTGTTGTTCTGTCCTGATAAGCCTGGGTACTTTCGGTTTATGTTGTGTGGGCAAGTCACCCAACAGTGACATTAATTTCCGGCGCTGTGCTTCCTGCCTGGCTGCAAATTCGTTTTGAGGATTATACATGGACAGTGAATTCAAAGGTAATAGAAGTCCCGTCGCAGATGCTGCGAGGGATTTTTGCAAGAACTTACGTCGTGAACCGTTCACTATTCTAAAACTTTCTTATCTCATACAAATTAGGATTATTAAGCTACATTGGAAGGCATCTAACAAATTTTCGTTCTAAATCAAAAAACCGGGCAGCGAACCTAAAGGGTTTACGGTTGTGAGTGACCCTACAGGCCAATTTTTTGCGCAGATGCTATGATTGAGTCTGGGTTTGGTCCGACAGATTTGCCTCTTATTCCTCATCCCCAATACCAAAAGTACCTAGCTGATATTCCTTACCCGTTCCCGAAGGCCAAAAGGTGCCGTTAAATTTCCCTCTTTTTAGGTCACTTACAACGATTGCATAAGTATCTTTGCATTAACTAAACAAGAGAAATGCCGATCTATCATTCCTTAGGAAAAATACCAGCTAAACGGCACACCATTTTTGAGAAGCCGAATGGTTCGGGATACTACTATGAGCAGCTATTTGGCACGGAAGGCTTTCACGGGTTTTCATCGCTGCTGTATCACATCTATCGGCCCACGGAGGTGAAGCAGGTGAAAGCGCCAATCGATCTGTCGCCTGATCTGGCTTTTGATAAAAGTCTCACGGCAAGAAAACTGATCGGCTTTGATGTGCAACCTGTCGAAGATTTTCTAAAGAGTCGGACAGCCTTGCTTGTTAACCCCGACGTGCATATCGGACTTGCTGCGCCCCAAAAATCAATGTCAGACTATTTTTATAAAAATGCATCAGCGGATGAGCTCCTATTCATCCATAGAGGCTCCGGAAGACTACGCACGTTGCTCGGTACAATTCCTTTCAAATATGGAGACTACCTCATCATACCGCGCGGTATGATCTACCAGATCGAATTTGACTCAGAGGACAACAGGCTGCTGTATGTTGAATCTTTTAGCCCGATTTATACGCCTCGCCGGTACCGAAATGAATTCGGACAGTTATTGGAGCATGCACCCTATTGCGAGCGCGATCTTATTCTGCCTGCAGAGCTGGAAACTCATGAAGAGCGCGGAGATTTTCACATCAAAATTAAAAAACAAAATAACTTATATGAGTATACGTATGCTACTCATCCGTTTGATGTTGTAGGCTGGGACGGCTACAACTATCCATATGGTTTTTCGATCCATAACTTTGAGCCCATAACGGGTAGGGTACACCAACCACCACCAGTGCATCAAACATTCGAAGGACATAATTTTGTGATTTGTTCTTTTTGTCCAAGACTATACGACTATCACCCTCGCTCCATTCCTGCGCCTTATAACCATAGCAATATCGATTCAGATGAAGTCATCTACTACGTTGATGGAGATTTTATGAGCAGGAATGATGTTGCGCCAGGTCATATTACCCTACACCCGGGAGGCATTCCGCATGGTCCACATCCGGGCGCAATGGAAAGAAGCATTGGGAAAACAAAGACCGATGAGTTGGCCGTTATGGTTGATACGTTCAAGCCGTTAATGATCACCCGGGCTGCAATGAAAATTGATGATGGAAAGTATTTCAAATCATGGTTAGAGAATTCTTAAAAGAAGAGTGTTAAGGAAAAAAATTGAGCAATGACGACTAAGATAACGACCTTACATGATCTGCATAAAGACACTGCCGATGATTTTCTTCCCCTAAAGGGAACAGATCATATTGAATTCTATGTCGGCAACGCAAAACAATCTGCTCATTACTACCAACATGCTTTTGGATTTGAGCTTGTTGCTTATGCGGGACCGGAGACGGGTCAGCACAAGTTTGCATCCTATGTGTTACAGCAAGGGAAGGTGCGACTCGTATTAACGACTGCGTTCGATCCTGCCAGTCCAATTGCTGAACATGTTCAAAGGCACGGTGACGGTGTAAGAGTCCTGGCGCTGTGGGTTGATGACGCTGCGAATGCACATGCTGAAACCACAAAACGCGGCGCTGTTTCTGTGTCAGACCCAACGATTTTAAAGGATGAGTTTGGCGAAGTAGTATTATCCTCTATAAAAACGTACGGTGATACCATCCATACGTTTGTTGAAAGGAAAAATTATACCGGACCATTTCTTCCCGGCTATGCAAAGGCAAAAAGTACTTTCAAGACCACTCCGGTCGGTTTAAAATATGTTGATCACTGTGTGGGCAATGTTTCATTGGGAGAAATGAACAAATGGGTTAAGTTCTACGAAGATGTAATGGGTTTTAAATTGCTGATCACATTCGACGATCACGATATATCTACGGAATACACGGCCCTGATGTCGAAGGTTGTTTCGAATAAAAATGAGTTCATTAAGTTTCCCATCAATGAGCCCGCTGAAGGGAAAAAGCGTTCGCAAATTGACGAGTACCTGGATTTTTACAAAGGTGCCGGTGTCCAGCACATCGCCATTGCTACAGATAATATTATTAATACCGTTGCAGAGTTGAGAAACCGGGGCGTGGAATTCCTGACCATTCCACCGGGGTATTATGATGACCTGCTGCAACGAGTTGGAAAAATTGATGAGGATGTACAGCCGTTACGTGATCTTAATATACTGGTGGACCGCGACGAAGAAGGTTATCTGTTACAGATCTTTACAAAGCCAGTAGAAGATAGGCCAACATTATTTTATGAGATTATCCAACGAAAAGGGGCGAAATCATTTGGTAAGGGAAATTTCAAAGCGCTGTTCGAAGCCATTGAGCGGGAGCAGGAAATCAGGGGCACGTTATAAAATCGAAATTCGGTGGTAACAAAAGCAAATGAAATCCTATCCTCCTGGGTCAATATACTGCCAGATTCCGATTTCAGCATTTACAATATCCCTTTTGGAGTCTTTACGAAAGGGAATACTGATGCCAGGTGCTGCACCGCCATAGGCGATTACGTGGTTGACCTCGCTGTTTTATCTGACAATAGTTATTTTCAGGAAATTGAAATACCAGCAAACATTTTCCGCGCCGAATCTCTTAACGCTTTTATTGCACTGGGAAAAGAAACCACAAACAAGGTAAGAGAACGCTTGATCCGCCTATTTTCAAGCGACAATCACGAGCTTCAGGAAAATAAAGGCCTACATCGCCAGGTATTTCACCTGCGGGAAGAAGTTACGATGTTACTTCCGCTCACCATTGGAGATTATACTGATTTTTATTCCAGCAAGGAGCACGCAACCAATGTCGGCTCTATGTTCCGTGACCCAGCCAACGCGTTGCTTCCTAATTGGAAACATTTGCCAGTCGCATACCACGGACGAGCGTCATCTATCGTTCCTTCCGGAACACCTGTAGTTCGTCCGCAGGGACAGTTTAAGAAAAATAAGGATGATGCTGCACCTGTTTTTGGTCCTACGGAGGCGCTGGACTTTGAACTTGAAATTGCCTTTGTTGTCGGACAGAATTCGAAGTTGGGTCAACCGATCGATGTCAATTCCGCAAAAGACTACATTTTTGGTTTTTTGCTTTTCAACGATTGGTCAGCTCGCGATATTCAAAGCTGGGAGTACGTTCCTTTAGGACCTTTTCTTGCAAAAAACTTTATGTCTTCCGTTTCACCGTGGATTGTTACACTTGAGGCGCTGTCTGAATATGCAGTGAGTTCACCGATACGCGATGTACAACCTCTACCCTATCTGCAAATTGATGAGAAGATGAATTTCGACATCGAACTGGAAATACATTTGCAACCGTACCGATCCCCGGCTCAAAGGATCAGTAGCACAAACTTCCGGTACATGTATTGGAATGTTTGTCAGCAGTTGGCCCATCACACGGTAAATGGTTGCAATGTGCGGGTTGGCGATCTCATGGCGTCGGGAACAATCAGTGGTCCGGAGCGCGGAAGCGAAGGATCGATGCTCGAGTTAACCCGTAACGGCAAGGAGCCAATAACATTGAAAAACGGCAGCCTTCGTAAATTCCTGAACGATGGAGATACCGTGATCATGAAAGGCTACGCATCGAAAGATGGTAAGCGAGTGGGATTTGGGGAGGTGGTAGGTAGAGTTGTGGGAAGCAGTGAATTAATTGGTAAGTAGTAAGTAGTAAGTGGTAACACCGTATTCCTCCTCTTATTCCTAATTCCTTATCCTCCTAGCCTTGGTGAATGATAAGTAAGTAGTAAGAAGTAAAATTAAGTAACCCATGACCATCGACCCGGCAACGGCACCCGATCAAAAAGCAATTCACGACTTGCTCCTGGGAACGGTAGCTCCACGGCCGATTGCATTTGCGAGTACCGTGGACAGCATGGGTAATGTGAATCTCAGTCCGTTCAGCTTCTTCAATATTTTTGGCACACGGCCCGCTATTCTTGTATTCTCGCCCTCGAGGCGTGTAAGAGACAATACCACTAAACACACGTTACAAAATATATTGGAAACGAAGGAAGTGGTCATCAATACCGTGAATCATAAGATGATCGAACAAGTTTCGCTTGCAAGTTCTGAATATGAAAAGGGTGTTAACGAATTTGTTAAAGCCGGCTTTACGGAAATCGTCTCAGAACGCGTGAAACCTCCACGAGTAAAGGAATCGCCTGCGTCTTTCGAATGTGAAGTGCTGGAAGTGAAATCACTCGGGGATCAAGGAGGAGCTGGAAACCTGGTTATCTGTAAGGTGCTGTTGATCCATGTGCAGGATTCAATTCTTGACGCACAAGGTAAGGTTGATCCTCAGAAAGTAGACAGCGTTGCCCGAATGGGCGGAGATTATTATTGTCGCGTGTCAGGCGATAATATAATTGCTTTGCCCAAGCCCGGCATACCTCCGGGCATCGGGGTTGACCACCTTCCATTCGAAATCAGGAACAGCTCAGTTCTAACAGGCAATGATCTGGGCCGCCTGGCGAACATTGAGAAGATTCCAGCCGTTGAAGAGGTAAAGGCGTTTGCTGAAACTTTTGACTACAATCGCCTTTGGCGCGGAACTGAGAACACTCGGGTAAGTGCAGTACATAAACAAGCACAGGCATTTCTTTCAAAAGGAGAAGTGAAGAAAGCATGGCTCCTGTTATTGAGCGTTAACGAAAGGATTTAGGATGGAGTTAAACGAAGTCACTAAAAAGTTGCCGAAACATCTGCTCCAATTTGTAGTGGATCAACCCTATGATGCCTATACGCCAGTAGACCAGGCGGTATGGCGCTACGTGATGCGGCAAAACTATCACCATTTGCGTAAAGTGGCGCACGAGTCTTACGTGCAGGGATTGCAACTGGCAGGCGTCGACATCGAACAGATCCCCACGATGTATGGCATGAATAGAATTCTCAAAAGCATCGGGTGGGCTGCAGTCGCAGTGGATGGATTCATTCCGCCGGGCGCTTTCATGGAATTTACAAAGTACAATGTGCTGGTTATCGCTGCCGATATTCGCACCCTCGAACATATCGAATACACGCCTGCACCAGACATTATTCACGAATCTGCCGGACATGCCCCCATCCTGGCCATGCCCGAATTCGCGGCGTACTTGAAAGCGATTGGTGATGCTGGCAGCAAAGCTTTTTCTTCGAAGAAGGACGTCGAGTTGTATGAAGCAATTCGTCATCTATCCATTATTAAAGAGGATCCCAATACGAAGGACAAAGAAGTCCTTGAAGCTGAAGATGCCATCGACAAGGTTCAAAAAAATATGGGTGAACCCTCCGAAATGGCGTTGATCAGAAATCTGCACTGGTGGACTGTAGAGTATGGACTCATTGGAACCCTTGAAAATTTCAAGTTGTACGGAGCCGGACTGCTATCATCGATCGGCGAAGGCATGAGCTGCCTTAGCAGGAATGTTAAGAAACTTCCGTACACCATAGACGCGATGCATTATAATTATGATATCACGAAACGACAACCACAACTATTTGTCACACCCGACTTCGCACACCTGACTACCGTACTCGAGCAGTTTAAGAAGCAAATGGCTTGGACAACGGGTGGGCTGGACGGAGTAAGAAAAGCGATCGGCTCTCAGCAGACCGGAACCATCGTTTATAGTTCTGGGCTACAAGTCACAGGCACATTCATAGATTGCCTCGAAGGAGATAACGATGCAATATTAATTCAAACCTCCGGACCAACAGCTTTTTCCGTTAACAATGTACAACTGCATGGCTATGGAAAACAACGGCTTCAGGGCGGTCTTACAGCTCCGGTCGGCAGATTGGTTGGTGAATCAAAGCCTCTAGAAGAGTTTTCAGATGAGGACCTGTTAAGAATTGGTTTAGAAAGAAACCAGTCCTGCCACCTTTCTTTCGAGCATGACATTAAAGTCGACGGATATTTACGTGACATCGTCAGAAGCCGCGAAGGAAAAATCATTATTCTTGAGTTGCATCACGCCTCGGTGCGACATCGAGGCGAAGTAATCCTGGTGGAACCAGATTATGCAATGCCAATCGGAGAAAGTATCGTATCTGCCTTTGCCGGGCCAGCCGATGTAGAGTCTTTTCAGCCTACCGTAATTGTGCCTCATGAAAAGATGCATAAAATTACCTATGATCAGCACGACCTGGAACTTCACGAATTATACCGGACGGTTCGGGAAGCACGAACAAATCCTTCCTTGAGAAGTCAGTTGGAAGCTATCTGGAAAAAAGTTGTGTATAACTTCCCTGACGACTGGTTGTTGTCATTAGAGATCCTGGAAATTTCGGACAATGCATCCGGATTCGAGCAACTCACCTCTTCAATCCGGGATTACCTGAATGCACTGAAGAAAAGGAAACCCGAGCTTGAAAATCTGATTTCGAACGGTCTTAAGTTGGTACACCTCACGGAGAATCAGGTGGTAAACCGAACTTAAAATCCGGGTCATCATTGCTCCTTCTTTTCAAATCATTAGCTTCGTACTACAATACTCTCTTATGATTTCCAGAAGAAAATTTATCAAGTTGACTTCTGCATCGGGAGTCTTCCTGGCTGTAGGACACCTGTCATCGGCGTCCGGAGAAAATAAGCTTGTTTCCCGGCTTGTTTCAAATGCGTCAAGTGTAGATCTCAATCAATTTATTTCAATTGGTACCGACAACAGTGTTGTCTTGTACAATCATCGGCCAGAGATGGGCCAGGGAACCTATCAGGCAATTCCCATGATCCTGGCTGAAGAATTGGAGGTGGACATTGAAAAGGTAGAAATCCGCCCCTCTGCAGCAAACGCCGAATTGTACGGAAGTCAAATGGTAGTTGGCAGCCGCAGTATTCAGTCTGAATTCGAAAAATTACGAAAGATGGGTGCTGCGACGCGCGAAGTCCTCCTACAGGCTGCTGCTAACAAATGGAACATCAATATCGAAGATTGCAAAGCTTCAAATGGTACCGTGAGTAATCCATCAGGTGAAACACTTACTTACGGAGCTCTTGTCGAGTCAGCCGGAAAAATTTCTCCGCCTCAAAATCCGCCGCTTAAGAATCGAAAAGATTTTAAGATCATCGGAAAGTCTGTTGCCCGAAAAGATATTCCGCTAAAGACTAATGGATCAGCAAAGTATGGAATCGATATTGTCGTTCCGGAGATGTTATACGCATCAGTCGAGCGGTCGGCAGTATTCCTGGGCCGAATTAAATTCTTCAACAAGGATGAGGTGCTCAAGATGCCAGGCGTTCGTCATGTGCTTCAGACATCGCGTGAGGTTTATGGGCAAAGGCGTGAGGGAGTCGCAGTCCTTGCTGACAGCTATTGGCAGGCGTTGCAAGGTAAGAATGCGCTAAAAGTGGAATGGGATAATCAGGGTCTCGAGCAGATATCAAGCGAAGCTATTCTGGCTGACTCCTACGAAGCCTCGAAAGCCGTAGGCGACGAACTCTTCAACAGGGGTGACACAACCACTGTCTTTAGCACTGCTAAAAATATCATCACTGCATCATATGAAACCCCATACCAGTCTCACGCAACGATGGAACCGATGAATGCGATCGTAAGCGTCACAGACAGCAGTGCGGAGTTCTGGGGTTCTACTCAAAACCCTAATGGGATAAGATCATTTCTTGCGAAAACATATCAGCTTCCAGAAGACAAAGTAAAGGTTAATTATACTTTCATGGGTGGCGGATTCGGAAGGAGGAGTTCTTTAGATGTGGCCGAAGAAGCAGCGGATTTATCCAGGCAATGTGGTAGACCTGTAAAGGTGGTATGGACTCGCGAGGAAGACCTTACACAGGGACCGTATCGAGCGTGTAGCCTAAACGTATGCAAGGCGGTTTTGAATGAGGATGGCAAAGTGGCCGCGTTCGAACATAAAGTGGTAGCCCAGGAAATTGTGAATCAGACCGGCAGCAACATGAAAGCAGGCCGACAGATCATGGGTGGAATAAATACCGAATACGATATCCCGAATTACTCCGTGAGAGGGGTGCTTCGGAAAAGGCACATTCCCATAACCTACTGGCGTGCGGTATATCACTCTACAAACCCTTTTGCGCAAGAATGTTTCATCGATGAATTGGCGCACTATGCAAAGGAGGATCCGCTACAATTCAGGCTTAAAATGCTTCAAGATC
>CAMLER010000169.1 GCA_946478915.1 uncultured Chryseolinea sp. | reverse complement strand
ACGCCGAGTATCAGGCGCTTCATGAGCATGTCGCGTTTCAAAAGGCTGGTGAAAAAGTGGCGCTCAATGAGCTTCAGACGGTTCGGGTTTACAAAGCGCATAACGACGAGAACAATTATATTGTCGATATTACAATTCAATTAAACTGCGCAACGGCAAGTCCTTTTAGGATTCTTGAATACCGCTATGCGGGATTGGGATGGAGGGCAACGGAAAAATGGAATAAGGATAACAGCAGAGTTCTGACGTCTGAGGGCAAAGACAGGAGAGGGGCGGATGGAAGTACGGCAAAATGGGCACTAATTCAAGGCGCACTCGATGACGATAAAGGGGGACTGGTGATGATGTCTCATCCCGCTAATTATAATCATCCGGAGCCGTTGCGAATCTGGCCTGAGAATTCGAATGGAGGTGAACTGTTTGCTATGTTCGCACCGACGAAAACGAAAGATTGGACGCTGATGCCGGGCAAGACTTACGTCCTCAAATACAGGTTTAATGTATTCAGTGGAGAGTATTCCGGGCAACTCGCAGAGAATGGATGGCAGTATTACCGAGAGCCGCCGAAGGTAACCGTAAAGATGAATTGATCAACCAATAAAATCCGGGTGTATGAAAAAGAATAAAAATATTAAGCGTCTTTCAAGACGGCAATTCCTTGAAACGTCTGTAAAGGCAACAGCCTTGTCGACGTTAGCGTTCGGTGTCCCATCAATTGTACCTGCCAGTGTATTTGGTAAGAACGCCCCAAGCAACCGCATTAACGTTGGGGCTATTGGAACTGGTCGCATCTCCCGGGGCCACGATATGCCGGGTGTTTGGAAAAAGGATTTTGCACAAATCATAGCAGTTTGCGACGTAGACTCCAAAAGGGCATCGGAGGGCAAAGCTCTGGTAAATGAATACTATTCAAAACGTGATGGTAAACCTTTCGATGGTGTTAAGGAGTACCATGATTACCGTGAACTAATTGACAACAAAGACATTGATGCAGTTCTTATCAGCACTCCGGATCATACCCACGCCATGATCGGCGTTGCAGCCGCCCGTGCAAAAAAACACATCTACATGCAGAAGCCTGCATCGCTGACAATATCAGAAGGTCGGATCGTAAGCGATATCGTTCAGAAGAGCGGCGTCAAGTTTCAGATCGGTAGCCAGCAACGTTCGTCCGAGCAGTTTCGCTATGCTGCAGAACTTGTCCGCAATGGAAGAATCGGAAAATTGAAAACGGTGTACGTGGGCTTGCCCGGTGACCCTTCAGGTGAGGAAGAACCAGAAATGCCGGTTCCTCCAAATCTGAATTATGACATGTGGCTCGGTTCGACGCCGTACGTATATTATACAGAGAAGCGTGTACATCCGCAGGAAGGTTATGACCGCCCGGGATGGTTGCGTTGCGAACAATTCGGAGCAGGGATGATTACAGGGTGGGGTTCCCATCATATTGACTCCGCTCATTGGGGAATGGGAATGGAAAAATCAGGGCCAATTGAAATCTGGGGGCATGCTGAATTTCCCAAGAAAGGCCTTTGGGATGTTCACGGCATTTTCAAAACAGAAGCGCTGTATGATAATGGCGTGAAGATGGTTGTTAGCAATGAACTCCCCAATGGTATCAAGTTCGAAGGTAGCGATGGATGGATCTTCGTTACGCGTGGTAACTATCAGGCTACTGCAAGCGATCCGGTAAACTCTGATGGTACAAAACCGCTGGATTCAAGCGATCCAAAAATTATTAAATCCAAAATCGGTCCGAACGAATTCCATTTTATTGTTAGTCATGACCATCATTTAAATTGGCTGGAGAGCATACGCGATAATAAACAACCTATAGCTCCCGTCGAAGAGGCCCATCGGTCATGCTCTACTTGTCTCCTTCATCATATAGTGATGAAGCTAGACCGAAAAGTATATTGGGATCCAAAAAAGGAGCAATTCAAAAATGATGAAGAAGCAAACGCGATGTTATCACGCCCACAACGATCGCCTTATGCTCTCAAGTGATTCCCGACCAGAAACTTTAATCCCGCAGCGACGCGGGATTTTCTTTTGTTCCACTTCAGCCCAGAATTTAACCGCAATCGCCGTTGCCGGAGTTCAATTAATATGAAAATAATCCCAGGTCTACTTGTCTTCTTACTTCCTGTCGTGTGCTTTAGCCAGCAGCCTTTGATCACTTCAAAAAAATATTCGTGGGTTACGCCTACTTCCGAATCGCAAAAGAATTTGAAGACGTCTGTCATATTTGAAGGCGCGGCTCACGATATGGAGTATCTCCAGATGAGTGCTAACGCAATTGTCTCCGATGACCAGATAACCATGAGCGTTCCGAATAATGAGGAACATTTGTTGCTGTTGAAAGACGGCACTCTAAAGATTGCAATCAATGATCGAAATTGGACCGTAGGTTCGGGTAGTATTGCCCTGCTAATGCCTGGCGAGAATTTTACGTTGCAAAAGACCGATGGCAATTCATGCTCTTTTTATTTGATGAAATACAGGTCTAAATCACCTTTGAACCAGACTGCCGCAGCCAGCGAAACCTCATTTGTAAAGGATTGGAATGAGATTCAATTTAAACCTCATGACCGCGGTGGAATTCGAAATTACTTCGAAAAGACGACGCCTATGAGCAAGCGTTTTGAAATGCACGTCACCACTTTGAAGGAAGGAATTAAAAGTCACGAACCCCATACCCACCGTGCGGAAGAAATCGTCCTGATAATAGATAATAAGACAGAAATGCAGATTGGGAACCAATTCTATAAGGGAAGCACTGGAGATATTTATTACCTTGGCTCCAATGTTCCGCACGCTATCCAAAATATTGGAACGGGCGCCTGTACCTATTTTGCATTTCAATTCGAATAGTCCAATGAAGAAAATTGTCATTACCATCAGCATCCTTTCTCTGCTTATGTCCTGTTCTACAAAGTCTGATCAATCATCGAACAATTATAAGCCTAAAGAAGTAAGACTTATTACCGTCGACCCCGGACATTTCCATGCGGCACTGGTTCAAAAGACAGGGTATGAGGAAGTCGATTCAACGGTACACGTATACGCCCCGGACGGACCAGACTTGAGATTGCATCTCGCCCGTATCGAGGGGTTTAATTCGCGTACTGATAATCCCACAAACTGGAATGAACAAGTGTACCGGGGGCCAGATTTTTTCGAAAAGATGATCGAGGAAAAGAAGGGTAACGTCGTCGTACTTTCTGGCAATAATCAAAAGAAAACGGAATACATTCTAGGTTCATTGCAAAACCAGCTAAACGTTCTCGCAGACAAACCGATGGTTATCGATAGCAGGGGTTTCCAACAACTGAAGCAGGCTTTTGAAGTTGCAGAAAAAAACGACCTTTTGCTTTATGATATCATGACCGAACGGTTTGAGATAACCACCATGCTTCAGAGGGAACTTTCAATGCTGCCGGAGGTTTTTGGCACGCTGGAGAAAGGAACACCTCAAAACCCTGCCATAACGAAAGAAAGTGTCCATCATTTTTACAAGTATGTTTCCGGCAATGTGTTAACGCGTCCGGCCTGGTTTCTTGATGCTTCTCAGCAGGGCGAAGGGATTGTCGACGTCATGACCCACCTCGTTGACCTGGTGCAGTGGGAATGTTTTCCTGAACAAACAATAGATACTACCGATATCTCGATAAATACAGCCAAACGTTGGTCTACAGAGATGAGGCTTTCACAATTCAAAGCGATCACCAAGCTCGATGCCTTTCCTGATTATCTTAAGAAAAATGTTCAGGCTGACAGCCTGTTAAAAATATTCTGCAACGGAGAAATTAACTATCGCATTCGTGGCGTAAATGCGAAGACTTCGGTTATCTGGAAATACGAAGCGCCTGAAGGTACAGGTGACACGCATTATTCGATAATGCGGGGAACAAAAGCGAATTTGGTCATCAGACAGGATAAGGATCAACAATTCAAACCGACGCTATATGTTGAGCCCGTTGCTAAGGCCGCCAATTATGAGACTGTGCTCAATGAGCAGATAAAAACTGTTCAGCAAAAATTTCCAGGTGTGGAATTGAAAAAATCTTCAAAAGGATGGGAAGTTATAATCCCAGAAAAATATAAAGAGGGTCACGAAGCTCATTTTGGCCGGGTGACGGAAAAGTTTCTTGAATATCTAAAGAATAAAAATATGCCGGCATGGGAGGTCCCCAACATGATTGCCAAGTACTATACCACAACGCAAGGGCTGGAGGTTTCATTAAAGAAATAGGTTTATGAAATTGTTTTCCCGATTGATCGCGTTGGTTCTTTTTCTATTGTCTTTTACGAATGCCTTTTCCCAGCGTCCGGACCCTAATCAAATGACAAAGGAGGAACGCGACGCTTATTTTGCTGAATTACGCAAAGCGTCTGAAGCAGATCACAGGAAAATGATGGACCTGTTGAATATCGATTCAATTCGACGCGGCGCCAATGGTAACGACAGGAATGCTCCGAATGCAGCTAACTATGATGAAACCAATGCAAATCCATTCCCCGAGTTACCAGATCCCCTGAGATTGAACAATGGTGAACAGGTAACATCAGTAAAAGTGTGGTGGAATAAGCGTCGACCAGAAATCGTAGAGGCGTTCGACAGAGAAATTTATGGTCGACTTCCAAAGAACATTCCCAAAGTTACATGGCGGGTCGTAAGCTCTACCAATGAAACGTATGAAGGAATTCCCGTTGTAACGAAAAAGTTAGTAGGTCACGTTGACAACTCATCCTATCCGAAGATGAGTGTAGACATACAGTTGACACTGGCTACACCGGCAAACGCCAAAGGTCCGGTTCCCGTTATAATGGAATTTGGATTCATAAGGCCTTCGTGGTTTCCTGCCCAAAATCCACCTCCGGCGGGACCTACATGGCAGAAGCAAGTTCTGGACAAAGGATGGGGATATGCTTCGCTGATACCGGTAAGCATTCAGCCTGATAATGGCGCCGGACTTTCTGAAGGTATCATCGGCTTGGTTAATAAAGGGCAGGCCCGGAAACCCGATGATTGGGGTGCATTACGTGCATGGGCCTGGGGAGCCAGTCGCGCAATGGACTACTTCGAAACGGATAAAGCAGTAGATGCAAAACGAGTGGGCATCGAGGGGCATTCACGTTATGGAAAAGCAACCGCCGTGACAATGGCGTACGACTCCAGGTTTGCAATTGCATATGTGAGCTCCTGCGGAGAGGGCGGCGCAAAAATTAACAGAAGAAATTTTGGAGAGATAATCGAAAATGTGGCGGGTGCCGGCGAATATCATTGGATGGCGGGCAACTTCATAAAATATGCGGGACCTTTGAATGGTGGCGACCTCCCAGTTGATGGACATCATCTTCTTGCTCTTTGCGCTCCCCGACCCGTCTTCATGGGTACGGGTGACAAAGGCGACGAATGGGTTGATGCGAAAGGACAATTTCTCGCCGCAGTCCACGCGGGCCCAGTCTACAAATTGCTTGGAAAACGCGGTTTAGGAACCACAGAATTTCCTGCCCTAGAGACAGCGTTGGTCGATGGAGACATCGCTTTCAGGCAGCACAGCGGAGGACACACTCCCGGTCCCAATTGGCCCACTTTTCTGGATTTCGCAAGCAAATATTTTAAATAGGATTTAATCCCGTTGATCTTATTCCAATCACCTGGAAAATAAGTAAAGCTTGAAATTTCATCATTTCAATCGTTTGCTTTTTGTTCGATTTTTCCTTATCCTCATAAAATAATTCTATCCCTAACCAAGCCATGAACAATCATGAGTGGATTTGGTGTAACATCAAGGGTTGATCTGTGGTGGGTACGACCGCTCATGGTCCTGTTAGGACTCTCACTTTTTATTGTCTATGCAACGTGGGCAGCTCTGCAAGGTGAGCACTATGCCGTCGGGCCATATCTCTCGCCATTTTATTCACCTGAAATTTTTGGAAGCTCCTCTCATGCGTGGTTTGGACCAAAGCCATCGTGGTGGCCCATGGCCATACCGTTTTCGCCCGCGATGTTAATTCTTTGGGCACCAGGCGGAATGAGATTCACTTGCTATTATTATCGTGGCGCGTACTATAAATCCTTTTGGGCCGATCCTCCCGCATGTGCAGTCTCGGAACCGCGCAAGTCGTATCGGGGTGAAAATTCCTTTCCGCTTATCCTTCAAAACGTTCATCGTTATTTTCTTTACCTGGCTATCATATTCGTCATAATCCTTGCTTACGATGCTTGGAAAGCAATGTGGTTTGTAGATCCAGCAACAAAAGAGACAACGTTTGGCATAGGCGTCGGAACCTTGGTGTTAACGCTCAATGCTGTATTGCTCGGTGGATACACTTTTGGATGCCATTCATTTCGCCATCTCTCGGGAGGGATTAAAGACAGACTATCGCGATCACCTGTCCGCAGGAAAGTTTACGATTGTGCCAGTTGCCTGAACAGGCGACACATGAACTGGGCGTGGTTCAGCCTCTTCGGAGTGATGTTCGCAGATCTTTATGTACGAATGGTTTCAATGGGCGTCTGGACTGATTGGAGAATAATATGATGGGAGGTTTCGAAACACATAGCTTCGACGTTGTGGTCATCGGTTCTGGTGGCGCGGGTCTGCGCGCTGCTATTGAAGCCGCGAATGCCGGAGTGTCGGTCGCGGTGATATGCAGATCGTTGTTGGGGAAGGCTCACACAGTGATGGCTGAGGGTGGCGTTGCTGCCGCGCTGGCCAACGTTGATGACCGCGACAATTGGAAAGTTCACTTTTCGGATACGATGCGGGGAGGTCAATATCTTAACAATCCCCGCATGGCTGAGTTGCACGCGAAGGAAGCTCCTGTCAGGGTTAGAGAATTGGAAGCGTGGGGCGCAGTATTTGATCGCACCGATGATGGACGAATTCTGCAGCGAAATTTTGGAGGTCATAAATATCCGCGTCTCGCACACGTAGGTGACAGAACAGGTCTGGAGATGATCCGTACGCTCCAGGACTATGCTATTCATCAGAATATTTCAATTTTTCAGGAGTACACGATTATCAGCCTGCTCAAAGATGGAGAAAAAATTGCCGGTGCTTTTGGATACGATCGTGAGAAAGGGCTTTTCAAAGTATTTAAAGCAAAAGCTGTCATCATTGCGACGGGTGGGATGGGAAGGATCTATAAAATATCCAGCAACAGTTGGGATTGCACTGGCGGAGGTATTTCGCTTGCCTATCATGCAGGGGCGGCCCTCATTGACATGGAGTTTGTTCAATTTCACCCTACCGGGATGGTATGGCCCCCCAGCGTTCGCGGCTTGCTCATAACGGAAGGGGTACGCGGTGAAGGAGGTGTGCTCAGGAACAATAAGGGCAGACGGTTTATGTTTGATGATATTCCTGAATTGTATCGGGGTCAGACATCAACCGACGAAGAAGAAGGATGGCGGTACACACAAGGAGATAAAAATGCCAAACGTCCGCCAGAACTGTTAACACGGGATCATGTTGCAAGATGCATCATGCGAGAGATCAAAGCGGGTCGGGGATCGCCACATGGTGGTGTATTCCTGGACATCGCGTGGATAAAAGAAAAATTGTCCAATGCTCCTGAGCACATCAAGCGAAAGCTGCCAAGCATGTATCATCAGTTCAAAGAGCTTGCAGGAGTTGATATCACAAAAGAGCCAATGGAGGTCGGACCAACAACGCATTATATCATGGGAGGAGTACAGGTTGATGCCGACAGCCAGATGACAACTATACCTGGATTATTTGCGGCTGGTGAATGCGCGGCGGGTCTTCATGGCGCTAACCGGCTGGGAGGAAATTCCCTGTCGGATCTACTGGTTTTTGGTCAGCGTGCGGGTGAATATGCTGCGAAGTATGCTAAGGAAAATCAATCCGGTTTAGTCCGCGACGAAGAAGTCCAGCAAATTTCTCAATGGGCACTTGCGCCATTCCAGCGGGCACAAACTTCCGGTCATGAAAATCCTTTTCAAATACAGGCTGAGTTGCAGGAAGAAATGCAAAGGCTCGTCGGTATTGTTCGGATCGACGAAGAACTCACTGAAGCCATTGAAAAAATAAAAGCTTTTAATGATCGGGCGCAGCGCGCAGGGTGCGGCGGAAATCGCGGCTACAATCCGGGGTGGCATACAGCCATGGAGTTAAAACATATGTTAACCGTCGCCGAAGCCATAGCACGCGCAGCGAGAGAGCGTAGGGAAAGCAGAGGCGGGCATTTCCGCGAAGATTTTCAGGGAAAGAGTGAAGTATTTGCAAAGGTAAATATTCGTATAAAAAGGGATGGTGCCGGAAATATGACGGTGGAGCAAATTGCTAAACCTTCGATAAGGGATGACCTTCAACAAATAATAGATGAAATGAAATAATGGCTAAGGTTCTTTTTAATATATGGCGGACAAACTCCAGCGGTGGCGAGTTTCAAGAGTATAAAACTGAAATTACCGAGGGGATGGTGGTTTTAGATGCCGTCCATCAGATACAAGCTGAACACGCTAACGATCTGGCTGTACGTTGGAATTGCAAAGCCGGGAAGTGCGGATCCTGCTCGGCAGAAATCAACGGCCATCCAAAGCTGATGTGCATGACCCGGATGGGAAGCCGGTAACCATTCAGCCGCTGAAGGCATTTCCCGTAATAAGGGACCTTGTGACCGACGTATCGATCAATTACAAAATCAAGAAAAGAATAAAGAAATTTAAACCTCGCGCGCCTGATGCCCAGGATGGTACCTGGCGTATGGAACAAAGTGACATCGACCGGGTACAGGAATTTCGAAAATGTATTGAATGTTTTCTTTGTCAGGATGTTTGTCACGTACTGCGTGAACATCACTTACATGAAAAATTTGCGGGTCCACGGCATATGGTGTATGCAGCTGCATTGGAAATGCATCCGCTCGATGTGGAGGACCGGACCGGTGATTTGAAGGATATGCATGGCATTGGGTTTTGTAACATCACCAAATGCTGCACAAATGTTTGTCCGGAGAATATTCATATTACGGATAATGCCATTATTCCGTTAAAGGAACGGGTGGCTGACAAGTTTTATGACCCACTCATGAAGCTGTTCCGTATGTTTAGTAAGTAAGATGTCAAATAACTTAATACTACGGGTATGAAAACAATATCACCCACCACAGACACGCCGCAGTTTGAATTGAAGCCCCTGTCCAGAGACAGTGTTGAAACTGCCCTGGAAAAAGCAGAGCACTATAGATTATTGAATCAACCGCGACTCGCTGAAAGCGAAGGGCTTCACAGACGCCGATGTCGACAAA
>CAMLER010000168.1 GCA_946478915.1 uncultured Chryseolinea sp. | reverse complement strand
GCGCAGCAATGTCGATGTATTTTTCAACCCCAAGCTTTTGCCCGCTGATCGTGCTTGTATTAAGCGAGAATTTAAATTTGTCGGCCAGCTTCTTTTTGTTTACGCCGGCGATTCCGCCTGAACTCAACAATGCCAGTGCGGTAGTAACTGACGCAGCCTTTAATGCTTCTCTTCTGTTCATGATGACTTGATGATTTGAACTACAAACTAATCAATTATAGTGGAAGTGAAAATTGAAAATCAACTATACTTTGAGCGGGTCGGGATGAATCCATGGGCTCCGGTATTTGCGTTGCAGCAAAGCCGTGCCTTCCGGATCATTGACCACCTCTCTTTTCTTTGGGTCATATACCATCGGACGGCCAGTCTGCATGGACATGTTGGCCAGGATGCAACTGGCTGTTGAAATATGTCCTTCTTCAACGTCAGCCACAGGCCTCGTGCCTTTTTCTATGGCAGCAAGCATATCGAGCATCTGCAACCTCGTGGCTGGCGCTGCATTGAGTTCGATCCGTTTTTCGGTAAGATCTTCAGGATATTTTTCCTTCTCATAAACCACATCCTTGTGAATTTTTGGACCGTCTCCTACGGGCACAAAATCGTATTTCATCGTGCTTGCAGATAGTGTTCCTTTCTCACCATAAATTTTGTAAGCCCATGGATACTCAGGGTCTGCAGGTGTGCCCCACGTCCGATGAGTCCATACACAGTCGAGCTCATCAAACTCAAAGACCGCTGTTTGTGTATCCGATATATTTGCCTTTGAATCCTTTTGAACATAGATGCCCCCTGTTGATGTGATTCGCTTAGGCCATCCAAGCTTCAACATCCAGCGTGCAGCATCCAGCATGTGAACGCACATGTCTCCCACGATCCCATTGCCATATTCCATGAAGGCGCGCCACGCAATTCCGTCGTAAGGTCGCATCGGTGCCGGCCCGGTCCACATTTCGTAATCAAGATATTCAGGCACTGGCTGCGTCGGTGGATTGGAGTTATTGCGCATGTGATAATAACAGCACAACTCCACGTGTGATACTTTTCCCAAAAGGCCAGCATCGACCACATTCTTCTTCGCGTCAAGCAGGTGAGGTGTGCTTCTTCTTTGTGTTCCGATCTGCACTACCTTGTTATATTTTCTCGCTGCAGCAAGGATGGCTTCTCCTTCGATTACATCGACGCTTATTGGCTTCTGCAAATAAACATGCGCTCCGGCTTTTATTGCATCGATCGCCTGCAGCGCATGCCAGTGATCGGGGGTACCGATCAACACAATATCCATGTCATTTTCAGAAAGCATCTTGCGATAATCGTTGTAGGTGCGAGGTTTCTTATGTGATTTCTGACGCTGACTCACCAGAGTAACAGCTTCATCCAGATGATTTTTATTCACATCGCACAGTGCGACAACTTCGACTGGAGCCACTTGTATCAGTCTGAACAAATCACTTTTGCCATACCAGCCCGTTCCGATCAATCCTACGCGCAACGGTTTTTGAGGATTTATGAGGTCCATACCTTGGGCACCGAAAGCCGAAAGTGCAAGTGAAGCTGTAGCTCCCTGAAGAAACCGACGTCTGTTGATATTAAAATTTTCCATGTCTTATGGTGTTGAAGTGTTGAGGTGCTGAGGTGTTGAAGTTACTCCTATCCCAAGCATCGCGTCTTTGCTGTAAAATTACAATCATCACGATGGTTGAAAATACCGTGTATCAAATATTTTCAGCGCTTTTTTACCTTAATTATTTACATTCCACAAATTTTCCCCGCATGCTGAAAACCATTAATACTTTAAAATTTCTTTTCTTACTTCTGATGCTTGTGGCCTGTTCTGCTGATAACAAGACCTCGATCGTTACGCCCTCAGCAAGCATAGTATGGCCGGATTCGATCAGTTGGTGGAAAGCCAACAACCTGCGGGTCATGCAAACCAACCTTCCTGCTTATGAAGGGGGACTGAATCCCGATTCGCTGGTTGCAGATTTGAGGTCGTTTTCTGCAAACACACTTATAATTAATGCCGGTGGTATCATGGCCTTTTACCCGACTAAACTGGAGAATCAATATACTAATCCCTATATGAAGGAAAATATGCTTAGGGATGTAATAAGAAAGTGTCACGAGCATGGCATAAGAGTGATCACACGTTTCGATTTTAGCCGGGCACACGAGAGCATATTTAAAAAGCATCCCGACTGGTTTTACCTCTCGCCAAAGGGAGAGCGAATTATCAATGATGATATGTACGTTGTTTCAATCGATGCTCCTTATGAGCAGCAAGTAATGTTTGACATCGTGCAGGAAGTCATCGACACATACCCGGTCGATGGAATATTTATAAATATGCCGGGGTACCAGACCCGTAACCCGTACGTTGGGGTTTATCACGGTATTGATCAGAATGAATACA
The DNA here is from genome assembly GCA_946478915.1 of uncultured Chryseolinea sp. Next base: position 6,890 of record CAMLER010000168.1, on the reverse strand, counting down.
GCAAGAAAAGGTTTGCGGAATTTAGTGGAGGTATGGCATTACCGAAAGAAGAAAATCCTGACGATCCCGTGTTCTTAAAATACCAGGAATTTAAAAAGCACTCGGTCGACGATCTAATGAAACGGCTGAATACGCTTGTGAAATCCAAAAATCAACAAATCGCCATTTGCACCTATGGTGACCGTTATATCGATATTATCCGGCATGAAACACAGACCAATAGTCTTCCATATTGGCCATACATGGCATCAGACAACGTTAACAACGCGAAGAACTCTTACCCTGACCACATTATCAGCAATGCTGCTATTCAGCAAATATCATTTCAATCGCGCTATAACGCTGTGGAACCCGAAGAAACTATCATCAGGCTCTACGAAAACATTGCCAATGGCTCTGGCCTTGACATGAGCATGATGGGTGACTTCCAGGATTACGAAGATGAACGGAACTATGATGCATTTAAGATTGTGTATGATCATCACAAAAAGTTTGAACCTTATTTTGGAAAGTACACATCACCAGCGGAGATAGCAGTAATTGCTCCAGGGGCATGGCCCGGCGGCGAGGCTGCACAGGAGTACCGGGGCATTCAATTAATGTTAAAGGAATCACACATACAATACGATATAGTTGAAGATGGACAAATTGAAAACCTGGAAGACAAACTTAGCCGATACAAGTTGATCATATTCCCTGAGATCAGTAATCTTAGCAATGACGCGATTCAGGTAATTGAACGACTAAGCGACACCGGTGTCAACGTGATAGCAACGAACAGGTCGTTTCACCGCCACCCGGAAACGTTAAAAAAAATATTTGGAGCAACGATCGTCAACAAGGATCATCGGGGTGATGGGTTTTATCTCAATCCACGGGAAAAATCATTCTTCAGACGGTTTGAAAAACAGTCGCTTCTGTTTTGGAAATTTAACCTTGGACTTTATGATTTCGCACAGGCTGATAGCGCTTACTTGCCGATCTACACGCCTGGACGTCCGGGTCCACCAGAGATTATAGGAGGACACGAACTCACCGGCTACAAAGCACTTGGTATCAAGAATCATAAGTCAAGCCGTGCAGCACTGTTACCAATAAATCTGGGTAGACTCTATTTTATTCATGGGTACGAACAGCATAAGAATATTTTACTCGACGTTATCGATAATCTCTTACCTCAAGCGACAGCATTAGTGGAAACGAATGCTCATGAAAGGGTAGAGGTTATTTTACAGAACTTTACCAGGAACATCCCGGAGAATTTTTCAAGGACCGATTCGGATGGTATGATCCTTCATCTTGTTAACATTACCGGGTACAGCGGCAACACCTATTTCTCACCCCTTCCGCAATATAAGCTCAGGTTCAAAATCAAGTGTGATTTCAACCCTTCAAAAGTCTGGACGATGATCAATAGCCATAGCGTTGAATTCGAATGGGAAGATGGTTCATTATCGTTTAACCTGGATGAGTTAAACGAATTTGACGGGATCGTAATCGAGAGATAACACGACGCTCACGCAATCGCATTAATTTTTCTGAAGTCCGGAAGAGAAGAAATTGCCGTCAGGTGCCAACTTTTCAGATTGGAAATTGTCAGCCCATGAAGCTTCCTCTTCACCCCATGATTGTCGAAGATCCGGTCCAGCCTCTCGTCTATTTGTGTGAGGCTTTTCCGTAAAAAAGAATAGTCTGGATGGCACGGATACGAACTCACCAGGGGGAGCTGTATAGCTGTCTAATGTATTAGAAAGCCGGAGATTATTGCTCCCACCCCGATTAAACCAATGGTCACATGCAAGAAGCGACACGCAAATAAGGAAAACTGAGACCGCACCGCCAATATGCAAGCTGACCATGGCGGACCTAATTCTTTTTTTCATTCCGTCGTAGTTTGGATTCTTTGGAATAGACACTCACGGGCATGAAAAAAAAATGCCAGAGTTTGGAACGTGACTTTTCGAGCGCAATCGGATTTTTGAACTCGCCAAATTATCGGATGCGTGGATATTAAACCACAGGAAGTGGCAGATTGGGGGAGATCGGGTTTAAATGTCTGTGGGTTAAAGGTTTGAAGTTTGAGGTTGCTACGTAAAGAAACAGGGCGTTCCTTATTCCCTTTTCCTTTTTCTCACCCTATTAAATAGAACAAGGCTATTTAAGAGCCCTCAGATCTTTCAATTTCTGATACAAGGCATTAAACGTGTTCCACGACGTGTTTCCACCGCCGTTCTGATCCTTTTTCTTGTTGTAGAATCCATCCATAAAACTTGCCGGGCTTGACCATTCCGTTTGAACCATTCCCTGGAAATTTTCGCGCATGGCAGGTGTTGAGTCTTTTCTGAACCTTACCATATCTTCTGCCTGCACCACTGCGACTCCAGGATTTCTCCACGGGCAAGTCACCACTTTGAATCCTTTCATTGCAAAATACACGGCTGTTTTGTCCGGACGTTCATAGTGCCAATCGCAGATCATAATATCTTTTGGAATCATATCGATAGCGCGATGTGTATTATTCATGCTTGCTTCCCACATCCCGAGCCCGGTTGCTTTGCCATCAAGAAGGCGATCACCCCAAATCCACAGCTGCCGATTATTTTGTTTCAAATGACCGTGAATTTGTCGGAGCTCATAAGCAAATAGTTCTGCTTTGTCACGACCACCACATCTTGGGCACTTGTCATCACCGATATAAAATACTTCATCCATACCGGCATGGAAAGCATCAGCTTCAAAAACATTGCAAATTTCATCCATGAGTGCAAAAACTATCTTATGAACGTCCGGATGCAACGGACAATAACTTTTACAGTACAAACCATCGGCATTTGGCCATTTATATTTCTCGGGCATCTTTACATGGGGTGTCTCATCGAACTGAGGGTATACACGCAATAGATTGTGGGTCGTTTCGGCCCATGATTGATGTCCGAGGAGATTTATCTGGGGAATGATTTTTATGTTGTTAGCCTTGCAAATATTTACAAGTTTCTTCACATCATTTTTTGACAGCGCGACTGAATCCCTCAACTCTGGATGACTTTCATATTGATAGTTGAAATCGACTCGAAGAATCAATGTATTCACTTTTCGGGAAGCCAATTCTTCTCCGATGAATTTTACAAAAGCATCAACGTTTGCCGGCTTGGGTGCCGCAATACAAAAACCTCTTACTGGAAATTCATCAGTAGATGTTGATTGCGCACATAATGCGACTGAAAATAGCATCATTAAGATGCAGACGGCCAGGTGTTTCATAAAATTGGGATTGCGATGGTGAAGTTTCTATTGCAATAGTACACGTATTCGTGCTAACTTATACCTGATCTACACAAAAGGCGTTTCGCTAAGGCTAAATGGTTTGCCTATCGCCACACGAGCACATTTTTTTTGAATGAGTATCGTTAGGATAGTGCAAACGATGGTAACTTGTAGACTGAAACTGGTAAAGACAATGGTAAGGTTCATAGAATTAAAAGTCTCGGATGATACTGAAGAAAAAACGGAATTAATAAATGTCGCCAGTATTGGCCGAGTTTATGCAGATCCACAAAGTCGGATGAGAAGTATTGTAGAATTAAATTATCAAAGCGTGAATGATGCCCCGGTTTACCTGGAGGTCGATATTCCGTATGAAAGTCTAAAATCCACCCTTCTGGGCTAATAGATCTTTGGCAACTAATATTTTCAATGTGATAAATCCATAAAAAGATGAAACGGAGAGATTTCATAAAAGGAACAGGCGTTGCAATAGCCGGAGGGCTCATGGTCGGTCCAGAGGCTTTGACGCAGGCTCCAAGCATTTCTGCGAACGATAAATTTCAGATCGGTGTAATTGGTTGCAACGGCATGGGATGGTCAAATACCAACTCGTTTCTGAAAATGAACGACGTTGATTTACTCGCAATTTGCGACGTCGATAACAATGTCATTCAGAAACGCCTGGCGAGCTATAAAGAATTGCGAAAAAATATACCGAAGACTTATACTGATTATAGGTCATTGCTAAATGACAAAGATATCGATGCCGTTATTATCGGTACACCTGATCACTGGCACTGCAAGATTATGGTCGACGCTGTAAAGGCAGGTAAGCATGTTTATGTCGAAAAGCCAATAGCCAACAGTATCGCTGAATGTAATCTTATGGTTGCTGCTCAGGAGAAGACCGGTAAGATTGTCCAGGCCGGACAATGGCAGCGAAGCGGTCCGCATTACAAGAAAGCAATTGAAATTGTCAGGTCCGGAGTATTGGGAAAAATTCGTCTCGTTAAAGTTTGGGCATATCAGGGCTGGATGAAGCCAGTGCCGGTCGTTGCCGATTCAAGCGTTCCGGAGGGAGTGGATTACAACTTTTGGTTGGGACCCGCACCCAAACGTAATTTCAATGCAAACCGATTTCATTTCAATTTCAGATGGTTTTGGGATTATGCGGGTGGGCTGATGACGGATTGGGGTGTTCATGAGATTGATATCGCATTGTATGCTATGGAGGCAGAAGCTCCAATATCGGTGATGGCGTCAGGTGGAAAGCTTGCTTACCCCGACGATGCTTCCGAAACACCGGATACCCTACAGGCTATTTTTCAATATAAAGACTTTAGCATGTTATGGGAACATGCGACCGGTATCGATAATGGTCCTTATAGCCGCAGGGAGGGGATAGCCTTTATTGGCAATAATGGTACGCTGGTGGTTGATCGCCAGGGATACGAGGTGATTACGGAACGAAAGGCGGACGGTTATTCCAACTGGACCGACCACAAAATGAAACCGATCGAAGCTTATAAAAAACCTGACTCGCTGAACTACCTCGACCTCCACACGCAGAATTTTGTGGAAGCTGTGCGAAAGAATGATCAATCTTTCCTGAATACGCCGATACGATCTGGAAGTGTCGCGGCTGTAAACGCGCAGATGGGAAACATTGCATACAAGACCGGCAGCAAAGTATTTTGGGATGCGAAAAACGGAAACTTTGGCAACAATGCAGAGGCCAACAAACTCATAAAGCCCATCTATCACAATGGTTGGGAGGTGCCTGTCGTCTGAGATTTAAAAATTGGAAGATTGAAAAATTGGAAGATTAATTTTTTGATCTTTCAATTTTCCAATCTTCGAATCTCCTTACTTTTGTGGGCGAATTGGGTAGCATGGAACTTAAAGACAGGCAGCGTCTCTTTCTCAGCGTATTTTTTTTTCTCTCCGGGTTTTGTTTCTCTTCGTGGGCTTCTCGAATTCCAACGATCAAGACTTTCTTTGATTATAATGAAGCTGAGCTGGGAACCATCCTGTTGTTTATGCCAACCAGTTCTCTTATCGGCTTGCCTATTTCAGGATGGCTTGTGGCGAGATTCGACAGTCGGATTCCCATGTTGTTTGCATTTACGTCGATGTCACTTTCGCTGCTTGGAATTGGTTTTGCAAGAACAAGCTTTGCTTTAATTGCCTGCCTTTGTGTCTTTGCTTTTAGTATGCGGATTCTAAATGTTTCAATGAACACCCAGGCTATTGCGCTACAAAAACTATTCGACCGAAGTATCAATGGATCATTCCATGGGCTTTGGAGTACGGGAGGAATCGTAGGTGTCGGCTTTTCGACGCTTATGGTTGCTTTAGATATATCAATGTCGAACCATCTTCTCATCGTTGGGATAATCACTTTGTTGATCAATTTTTTTGCGAACAAGTATGTTCTTCGCAACGATAGGGCTAGATCGGGTAACAAACTCATCCTTGGAAAACCCGACCCTTATATTGCTTTCCTTGGCATGCTGGTCTTCTTCGCAGGTATCTGCGAGGGTGGAATGTTTGATTGGAGCGGAATCTATTTCAAGGAGGTAGTCAAGGTTGAAATCTTCACCTGGGGATATCTAACCTATATGATCTGTATGGCCCTATCCAGGTTTCTCTCGGACAGGGTGGTGGAAATCATTGGTATGTCCAATACTTTTATTGTTAGCTCCTGCCTTATTTTGGCCGGAATATTACTGGCTGTTATTTTTCCAACATTTTGGATATCATTGGTTGGCTTTTGCCTGACTGGCATTGGCACAGCCGCAATTATTCCTATGACGTTTACGCTGGCATCCGGATCGAAAAAGTATTCGCCTGGCCTGGCAATTTCGCTCATTGGCACATACGGGATTGTAGGAATGTTTATCGGTCCACCTCTGGTCGGGTATTTAGCTCACGCCTTTAACCTCAGGGTTTCGTTTCTGCTATTCGCGTTTTCAGGTGCAATGTTTATCCCGGTGTCACAATTGTTTTTTCGTTATAAAAGATCATTACCTAAGATTGTTGCTTAACTCAATTCTTAGCCCACTTTTTAAAAGGGTCATAATCTATCTTGATTTTACTGTTGATATCCTTGTCGCGATGCAAATGAAGAAAAACGCTCGGCCCTGCTTTGGCATGTGTGCCAATATTTTTCGGTTTGAAGTTTTTGTCACGCTTTTTAAGATTGCTTAAAGGAATCTGTACACTAAGACTGGTGCTGTCGGTAAAAGAATATCTTCCTTCAACAAAAAATGAGAGCACCGTAGATTGAATCTCCATACGGCTGATATCCATGTCGGTTCCCGTGATTGAGAAATTGCTTATCAGTTCAGCAAATGCTACGTCAGAGAAATCGCGCTTCTTGAATAAAAAATTGCTCATATTTTCCATAGGCTCGAAATTAACAATACCACCGTCAATAATTTTGCAGTCCAGTGTACCGCGCATGGAAGAAGTTATCAGATTATAGGCGTCATTGACGTTTGCACTGAAGTTTACATCAGCAGAAATTTTACCACGAAGGTTATCAGCGTGAATTGCATTTTGATTGAAATGATTAAAATTTTGGAACAGTTCCCTGATATCAGCGCTCCTAATACCAGCTTTGA
>CAMLER010000167.1 GCA_946478915.1 uncultured Chryseolinea sp. | reverse complement strand
CTGGAAGAGCTTAATAAGGAGACGCTCACCAGTTATCTCCAACTATTACGAGACCAGGTCAGAGACCTCGAAGAAGAATATTTTATGCTAGGCCGTACGCCAGCCTACAGTATCGTCTCGCAATTTCATGCCGTCAATATTGACGCGGCTAAGCATGATATTCAAAGATCCGGCCACCAAATTAAACTAGCCATCAACAAAATTCGCAATGACCTTCAATTATTGAACACTGATCGTAAAGAGGGTCCGATTGTAAAAAAATACACTCAATGGCATTACCTATATGGCTACGGCGAAGAATCTTATTAGGATGTAGCACTGCAGTGAAAGTAATTTGGCAATTATGAGAAAGCTAATCTATGGAATCAACCTTACACTGGACGGTTGCTGCGATCATACCAAGGGAATTGCTGATGAAGAACTCCATGAATACTATGCGCAACTCTTGCGTGAGAGCGACACCTTTGTCTACGGCCGAAAAACCTTTGAGCTAATGGTTCCATTCTGGCCGGACATGGCGAAAAATAATTCCGATTTTGCACAGGCGTTTGCCGCCGTCAAAAAGATTGTTGTGTTCTCGAAGTCATTGGAAAAGTCTGACGAAAAAAATGTATCTATTGTCCGTTCAAATCTTAAGGAAGAAATTCTAAAACTAAAATCGCAAGAGGGAAAAAGTATTATGACTGGCGGGGTTGATATTCCTTCACAACTCATACAACTTGGCCTTGTGGATGAATATCGTTTTGTAATCCACCCTTTGGTTGTCGGAGAAGGAAGGAGATTGTTCGATCATTCAGCGCTGCATGACAAGCTGAAATTCGTGGAGTCTAAAGTTTTTCAGTCTGGATCTGTTGCTTTGCGATATAAACGTGCAGCTGAATGCTAAGGTATAGGGTATAGGGTATAAGGTCCTGTCCTTGTCAGCGTGCTGCTCCGTATACCTTATACCTTATACCCCCTTACACCGCCTTCCTAACATAGATCGACTTAAGCGCCATCGCGCCAAACCCATCTATTCGGCAGTCAATATTATGGTCTCCCGTTGTAAGCTTTATGTTTTTCACTTTCGTCCCTGCCTTGATGGGTTTCGGAGCTCCCTTCACCGGCAAATCTTTAATCAATACAACGGTATCACCATCCTGCAGCACATTTCCATTAGCATCTTTTACGATAGTAGAATCCACATCCTCAGAGATGGTTGAGGTCTCCGCAGCTTCGTCAGGATTCCATTCATGTCCACATTCGGGACACATCATTGATGTACCGGTGGGGTATCCGTAAGTAGAGTTGCATTTTGGGCAGTGTGTTGATTCAGGCATGATGCAAAGATACCAATGTTGGTTCTCTTTTAACAGGCAAATAAAAAACCAAGTGGTGACCAGCCGAAATTCGTGTCGCAACAGACCGAACTTTTTACAAAATGTTTCGTATGTCCTTCCAAACAATTAACTTTGTCAATCATTGATGTTTTACCCTTTAACCGAGGGAATTTAAAATGCTCGCCTTGTAATCTCATATCGCTTTCACTGACTTCCTCTGCAAGGAAGGACAAAACTGGTTATCGTATTCCAATAGAAAATGACTGACTCGGTATTGTCATTTGTCATTCTGACAAATAGTGAGATACCTGTTTCTTAAGTATTCTATTCATCTTAAAGTTAGTATATATGAGTATTTCAAGAAAATACGACCGTACATATCATTATCCATTTTCTCCTGGCACTTCCAGCGACGACAGGATCAACCATAGATACTGGGAGCATATCAGTAAACATGCCGCTATTGTTCACACTGAAAAACTAGACGGAGAGAACAATTGCCTTTCACGCCATGGTGTATTTGCCCGCTCGCATGCAGCTCCGACAACTTCGTCATGGACAAGGTCGATAAGAGAACGTTGGGAGTTGATGAAGGATGATTTGGGTGACATAGAGATCTTCGGAGAAAATCTTTATGCAATACATTCCATTGAATACAGAAAGCTCGAGCATCACTACTATGTGTTCGCCATTCGCGTCCATGACAAATGGCTGAGCTGGGAAGAGGTAAAATTTTATGCAACTATGTTCGACTTCCCAACCGTGCCTGAATTACAAGTCGTTGCGCCCGCAGATGAAAACAGCTTGCAGCAACAAGTATTACAGCTAGCCAGTGAATTCAGTGGGCTTCTGTCCTTCGATCCCGCTACTGGTAAACCTTGTGAGCGGGAGGGGATTGTCAGCAGGAATGCAGACGAGTTTGCAGTTGTGGATTTCCAACAAAATGTCTTTAAGTATGTCCGCAAAAATCATGTGAAAACGGACGAACATTGGACACGCAATTGGAGGAGAGCCAAATTATGTTGGGAGTGATTAACAAATGAATTTATGATCTGGTCACTAACAAAAAATAAAACCTGGGAGTCACTGGAAAAAGAATTCCGGTGGGTTGCAGACATGAATGGTGTCGTGCAAGATTCCAGGCATCATGCTGAAGGAGATGTCGCAGTGCACACAAGAATGGTTCTACAATCTCTTTGTGCGCTGGAACAGTTTAATAAACTTGACATACCAACTCAGGAAGTGTTATGGGCATCGGCCCTTTTGCATGATGTTGAAAAGAGATCTACCACAGTAATTGAAGACGTTGGCGGGATTACCTCGCGAGGGCACGCAAAGAAGGGAGAACGGACAACGCGTAGTATTCTTTTCAAGGATATACCAACACCCTTTTTTCTACGGGAAAAGGTATGTGCACTTGTGCGCCATCATGGGCTGCCACTGTGGGTCTTTGATAAGAAACATCCTGTAAAGGCATTGTATGAAGCAGCTCTGCAAATAGAGACCCCGTTGCTTGCAATGCTGGCGCGAGCTGATGTACTCGGAAGGATTTGCAATGATCAAAAGGAGCTACTTGAACGTGTAGACCTGTTCGAAGCATTTTGTCAAGAGCAGCAATGTTGGAATACCAGTCCTGAATTCGGCTCGAATCTCGCAAGATTTGTCTTTTTTCAAAAAGAGGATTCTCATCCCGGTTATAATCCATATGATGATTTGAAGGGGGATGTAACGATTCTTTGTGGATTGCCTGGCATGGGAAAGGACAGGTACATTAATAGATTTTGTGGCAACATGCCGGTACTTAGTTTGGATGAAATCAGGAGGAAACACAAGCTTAAGCCGAATGACGTATCTGCAACCGGATGGGTAGTCCAGACTGCGAAAGAACAAGCAAAAATCTATTTGAGAAAAGCCGAATCTTTTGTTTTGAACGCGACAAACATCACCCGGCAAACGCGTTCGCAATGGATCGACTTATGCGCTTCGTACAAAGCTCGTGTTAATCTGGTATATATTGAAGTCCCTTATAATGATTGGCTGAAGCAGAATAACGACCGCGAACACCCGGTCGCGATGACTGTGCTGGAAAGAATGTTAAGCAAGCTTGAGGTTCCTACGTTGTATGAAGCCCACAATGTGAAGTACGAAGTATCATAATTAGAATCGCTCGCTTCCCAGGCATTTCTTTTACGATAATACTTTAGACAAATTCTATCTTTAAAAAATTTTAACTACTCTTCATTGCCGATCCGGTAACTCGCGCTACCTTTGCGTAGCATTTCACCTCTATGTCTCACTTAATCAGAGGAAGCTATGTTGGTACTAAGTTTACATATCACCCCGAAGCAGCACTGGTAAAATACCAGCTCGATACTGCTTTTCTATCAATCATAATTTAAAAAAAACAAGCTACGCACAAGCTTCGGCATGATTGCAGCTTTGCTTTCATCATAGCATAGCCATGTCTTTCATGTACTAAACGCAGCATGTAACAATTGCTGGGGTGCTAAAACTATGGGCAAACAAAAATTAAATATTAAGGATTTATCAACCATCAACTTCCCTTCGGCCGTAGCAAAAAGCCTGTCGTTAAATATTATGAACAGGCACTTCAAACATTTGCCGAACGAAGAAAAGTTGACGCTTATACAAAGTGTGCTCCAACATCCGGAAGCATTCCTTGACGACACACAGCTCAGTTTGCTGGCATATAAAATTTATAAAGTGCCAGCCGATGAAAGCTTTAAGAGCTATGAACTTGACGACCGGCCAAAACATTTTAACGTTTTTGGTAGCAAGCACATTGAAATGAATGCGATTCAACAAATGGAGCTTGTAATGCGATTGCCGGTTTCAATACGCGGTGCGCTGATGCCGGACGCTCATCAGGGATATGGTATTCCCATTGGGGGCGTGCTCGCGACAAAAAATGAAGTGCTCCCCTATGGAGTAGGGATGGACATTGGATGCAGAATGGCATTGAGCATCCTCGATCTTCCCGGAAGCTATGTTGAGCACCATGCGTACGAAATAAAAAAGGTGTTGCAAGAACATACTCACTTTGGAAATGATGGCGGACTGGATTCAAAACCTGATCACAAGGTGCTCGAAGACAAAACCTTTCAGGAAACTGCCTTACTAAAGAGGCTTCATGGGAAGGCCGCTAGACAACTTGGAAGTTCGGGCTCCGGAAACCACTTCGTGGAATTTGGAGTCATCGAGGTTAAAAATGAAAATAACCTTGGACTACATGCAGGTAGTTATGCCGCGATCTTGTCTCACTCGGGTTCACGAGGCCTGGGTGCCAACATTGCTCAGCATTACACTGACATTGCTATGAATCAATGCAAGCTTCCACGAGAAGCAAAGCATCTTGCATGGCTTAGTTTAGATAGTACGGAAGGCCAGGAATACTGGTTATCGATGAACCTTGCGGGTGACTACGCGAAGGCTTGTCATGATGTGATTCACGAAAACATTTGTCGCGTGTTGAATGTCGACGTGCACAAAACGATAGAGAACCATCACAACTTCGCCTGGAAGGAAAAAGTCGAGGGTGAAGATTACATCGTCCATCGAAAGGGTGCCACACCAGCAGCCAATGGCGTTTTCGGAATTATTCCGGGAAGCATGACAGCGCCAGGATACCTCGTAAGTGGACTTAGCAACGAAGCATCTTTAAACTCTGCGGCACACGGCGCGGGACGAAAGATGTCGAGGCTTAAAGCAAAAAATTCGGTTACCATGAGTGGGCTGAAAAAAGAGTTGCAGTCTAAGAAAGTGACATTGATCGGTGGAAGTCCTGAAGAAGCACCTGGTGCCTACAAAGACATTGAAATGGTCATGTCAAGCCAGTCAACACTGGTAAATATTGAAGCAAAATTTCATCCTCGAATAGTAAGGATGGCAAAAGATTAAGAAATGGAAACAAAAACTCTACATACGGAACTGATAGCCAGAAAGAAGAAGCTTGAACAAGTCAGATGCGCATTAAAGGAAAAATTCCTCGGCCTTGATGAAATCATCGATGAGGTGATGTCGCTCGTGATGCCATGGTATCTCTTTCCTGAAGCTCAGTTACGCCCTACAAACATTAACCTATGGGGCTTGACGGGATCCGGCAAGACTGCGTTGGTACAGGCTTTGGTCGAATTAATGGAGTACCAAAAGTTGTATAGCCACATCGATATGGGAGAGTTTGAATCGGACTCGGCTTCATGGATGAAAAATATCCTGACAGACGATTTATCATTCTTCCATGAACAATCAGCGATAATTTGTCTTGACGAATTCCAATTCGCGAGAACGTTGGACAACAACGAAAATGAGTTGGGTAAAGATAAGCTTCGTGTGATCTGGGACTTGCTGGACTCAGGTAAGATCCAGTATATCCCTGGTTCCAGCACGTACTATTTATTCAGGGCAAACAATTGTTTAAAGCGGTTGGAAAAGATCGTGCACGAAGGAGTTGCTCTTAAAGATGGTATTGTCATAAAAGGAATCGAGGAATTCGTTACAGCTTTTGATGGCTTTTATTTTGATTTCAATGACAGAAGTGATGCGGTCATTTCAACATCATACTTTATAAGTGATGATTTCGTCAACGGGCTCTTTAATCTGTTTAATGATGACAACTTTTCGAAAGCTGAACTGAAGGCACGGATCAAGAGTTCCTCCCTTCAGGACCTCATTACGCTGGTAAAACAAGGCATGCACACAAGGCCTGCTTGCAAGACGCTGGATTTATCTCACAGTTTGATATTTGTGCTGGGGAACCTGGACGAAGCCTATGCGATGAGCCACAACATGAATCCAGACATCAGTGCCGATGAATTTCACGATGCGACTTCGAAGATCACAATTGCAGATATTAAAAGAGCGCTGAGGAAAAGGTTCCGGCCAGAACAGATAGCGAGATTGGGTAATAATCACATTATCTACAGATCGTTTAGCTGCGCCCAGTTCAGAGCATTGATTCGTCAGGAGTTGAAAAGAATTCAGGACTTCGTCAGCGAGAAGTTTGGTTGGAAAATTGCCTTTGATGAATCCGTCGTAAGCATTGTGTATGCAGAAGGTGTGTTTCCCGCGCAAGGAACCAGGCCAGTGTTCACAACCGTAAAAAATCTGATCGAGTCAAAAGTGAGCGGTCTCATTGTGGCAATCCTGGAATACCAATTGACGCCTGCGACGATAATCTGGAAGTACGACAACGGCCAATTCAGGTATGAACTGGTAGATGATAATGGCGCCGTCGTACTCTCTTTTGCGGACGAGGCGAAGCTGAAGCTCGAAAATCTGAGACGTAGTATAGACCCACAGTTACAGGCGCATACTGCAGTTCACGAGGCGGGTCATGCTGTGTTGGCTGCTTTGACATTGAGAATCATTCCTTCTGTTGTCGTGTCAAGGACCGCATCGGATATGGAAGGTTTCTGCCTGATCAATTTTCCAAAAGGACCGACGACTCGGGACACATTGAAAAAGGATATCATAATTACGCTTGGCGGGTACGTTGCAGAGAAAATGATTTTCGGAGTGGAGATGACATCTTCAGGTGTATACAGTGACATTGAGGAGGCGTCGAGGCTTGCGAACAGAGCCGTGCGAAATTATGGAATGGGCAGCGATCCGATTTATCTCGCGGTTGGAACCCAAAATGAAGACGCTTTTATCATGTGCCAAAAGTATTCGGCAGAATCAGTTTCTATCATCAGAGAATGTGAAGCAGAGGCAGAAAGGTTGCTCGAAAGAAACAAGCTGCTTTTGTTGAAGGTAGCAGAATATCTGACAAACCATTCGCGGATGGAAGAAGAAATGATAGCGACATATGTAAGGCAGTATGCGACAGAAAGATGGGTTGAAAAATCTGGATTTATTACGAAAGAAGAATATCATCAGTTCAACTCCGTCCTGCAAGCGAAGCTTGCCGAGCAGGACAATAAAATCACAATCGCTATTGAGAATCTGATGGCGGTATCGTCAGAGATAAGTGGTTAATGCAAGTCCCGGAAAACGCAAGGGTGTATACTTTATATAGTCTTTCATCCCTGTGTTCCTCCGGGCCTGCTGTCAGGAAAAATACAATCCTTCAAAGATTTCATCTAATAAAACCCCCGAATGACCGAGCGCCCGAATAAGTGTGTCGAATACATTTAATTTTCCTACCTTGGTAAAAACCCCCTTTTTAATATTGTAAACACAGAATTACAATCGTTAGAAACCTAGCTAAAACCACTATTATGCCTACTACCTCCAAAAAAATGACCACTGCCAGCTTACTGGTGTCCTTTCTCATCATCACCACATTTGCGCTGGCTCAGGACGGCACCATCTATCCCCTCGAAGTCCCAAAAGAACCGAATGCAATCCCGCTGAATACTGGCGGCGTTGATAACCAGCCCGCATCCGAAACATGGTTCCGGCAGTGGGGCGATCCGATGGCCCGCAACATTACGAAGGCAACGCTGACACCATTTCTTCCAAAGAAAGGAACAGCAAATGGCGCTGCTGTGATTGTTGCTCCAGGCGGTGGCTTCCGTTGGCTGTCAATGGGCAACGAAGGTTGGGAAGTGGCGCAAGCACTCGCAGACAAAGGTATTGCCGCTTTCGTACTTAAGTACCGACTTCATCCTACAGCAGAATCGCTCGACGACTTCAAAGCGTTCATGGCCCGGCCATTTACTCCTCCGACACCTCCTGCCGAAGGAGCAGCAACACCTCCGCCGACGCGACCAAGCATGGACCTGACGAACCAGCTTGCAGATGCAGAAGCCGCTTATAACATGATCTTGAGTCGCGCTAAAGAATGGGGAGTTGATACTGCCCGTCTCGGAATGATCGGCTTCTCTGCTGGTGCAGGTCTCACCATGCACACTACATTAAACTCCAAGGTCGTCGAACTTGACTTCATCGGTCCAATTTATGGCGGCATGGGTCCGGTAGAAGTGCCGAAGAATGCACCGCCGATGTTCAACGTGATCGCTAGTGATGATTTTCTTTTCCGCGGACAATTTGGTGTTGTCGAGTCGTGGTACAAAGCAGGACGGCCTGTCGAATTTCACTTGTACCAGGATGGAGGCCACGGCTTTGGTCTCGGTAATCCGAACCGAACCAGCAATAAATGGTTCGATCAGTTTGTACATTGGTTGGATGTTAACGACTTCCTCTCGGCGACTCCACGTGCGAAGAAATAAAATCATTTGTCTGAATTGGGATTTTCACGATTAAAGGATTCTTGAGATCACATTCTTCGCTCAGCGCAGCATCGACGAGAGTTATTGAATCCTGTTAATCTTAAAATCTGACTAATCCCGATTCAGACAACAAGCCGCACCCTCTTCGCTCGAGCATCCTTCGACATTCGATATTCAATATTCCTTGTTCAATATTCATTCCTCCGCGTCCTCGCGCCTTTGCGGTAATAAAAAACCACTACCCTTCCAACTTCCCAATATCCACCGGCAGCTTCCGCACCCTCTTCCCCGTCACCGCAAAAATAGCATTCCCCAACGCCGGCGCTACCGGCGGAAGCCCGGACTCTCCCACTCCTCCCGGTGCCTCCTTGTTCTCCATAATAAAAACTTCTATTTCCGGTGCTTCACTGATCCGCATCACCGGGTAGTTATCGTAGTTGCTCTGTTGACATACTCCCTCCTTGAAAACAATCCCCGGCTTGATCGCCGCTGTTAGTCCCATGATGATATTCCCCTCGGTCTGCGCCTTCACAGTGTCGGCATTTACATACATCCCGCAGTCCATCACCGCGACTACCTTATCAATCTTTATACCCGAACCAATCCTTGAAACGGTTATGCTACACGCAACAATAGATCCGAAAGAACTCATGATCGCAATCCCTCGCCCGCCTCCCTCCGGTAATTTCTGATCATAGTTAGTCTTCTCCTTAAGCGTAGTCAAAACTTTCCGGAACCGTTCATCTTCGATGATCTCCATTCTCGCCTGCAGCGGATCTTTCCCCGCCAGGTGCGCAAG
>CAMLER010000166.1 GCA_946478915.1 uncultured Chryseolinea sp. | reverse complement strand
ACGAGCAGGAGTTGAAGAATCTCATCCCTATGAAAAGGTTTGGTGAGCCTGATGAGGTTGCCGATGCGGTTGTCTTCCTGGCTTCGCCCAAAGCGTCATACATCACGGGCGCCGTCTTGTCAATTAATGGCGGTTTGTATTCTTGATGTCGGCTGATTGGTGAGGAACGTTCTTCAAAATGTTCGCGTTTCCTGTCAATTCTTACGAGGGTGCGAATAGCATGTCACTTTGGAGAAGCGTTTTATGTGAATCACAATTTTAAATATATTTTTGCAACTATGTCAGTGTGCATCGTGTGCCTGACATGATTTTTTAAGCATTGATGAACAGAGTCGTAATCTCAGGCATTGGAATTTATTCTTGCATCGGCAAAAACCTAACGGAGGTCCGAACGTCCTTGTATGAGGGAAAATCGGGAATCGTTCTGGATCCGGCACGCAAAGAAATGGGTTATCGCTCGGGATTGACAGGGTTTCTGGAAAGACCTCAACTCAAGGGTATCCTTGACCGCCGTGCCAGAGTTATGCTCGCAGAACAAGGCGAATATGCTTACCTCGCCACCGTTGAAGCTTTGAAGCAGGCCGGTATCGACCAAGACTACATCGACAAACATGAGCTCGGAATTATTTATGGAAATGACAGCTCAGCTCAGCCGGTTATTGAAGCCATAGACATCATTCGGGAAAAAAAAGACACGATGCTTGTGGGGTCCGGGAATGTATTCCAGGTGTTGAATTCAACCGTGAATATGAATCTTGCGACCATTTTTCGACTCAAAGGCGTGAATTTCACAGTTAGCGCGGCCTGCGCCAGCGGCTCTCATGCGATTGGACTGGCAGCAATGTTTATCCGCGATGGAATGCAGGACTGCATTATTTGCGGTGGAGCACAGGAGACAAATATTTACTCGATGGGAAATTTTGACGCTTTGGGTGCCTTTTCAATCCGTGAAAACAGTCCAACTACTGCCTCGCGTCCCTTCGATAAAAATCGTGACGGGTTAGTTCCCAGTGGAGGCGCGGCAACGGTCATATTGGAAAGCCTTGAATCGGCGAAGAGTCGGGGTGCGCATATTTTTGGAGAAGTGATCGGATACGGGTTTTCATCAAACGGTGAACATATTTCGAATCCTAGCGTGCAGGGGCCCTCGAGGTCACTACGGATGGCGATGAAAAACTCGGGACTTCGCGCGGCGGAAATCGATTATGTTAACGCGCATGCAACATCAACTCCAGCTGGTGATGCAAGTGAAGCAAAAGCAATTTTTGAAGTATTCGGAGGCGAAAACACACCGGTCAGTTCCACTAAATCTATGACCGGTCATGAATGTTGGATGGCGGGAGCGAGTGAGATCGTATACTCACTGCTAATGATGAGGGACTCATTCATTGCACCGAACATCAATTTCGAAACGCCCGACGAAGATTCTAAAAAGCTAAACATCGTAACGCGGGCAACGAATAAAAATATTGATGTATTTTTGTCAAATTCTTTTGGTTTCGGCGGAACAAACTCAACGCTGATCATAAAAAAGTGGGAAAATTCTTAAATGGAAGCAGCAACTATCATAGAAAAAATCAATGGTTTTTTAATTGATGAATTTGAGGTAGAGCCAGGAAAGATCACGTCTGAAGCAAATCTTCGTGAAACGTTACAACTGGACAGTTTGGATTACATTGATCTGGTTGTAGTTATCGAGAGCAATTTTGGGTTTAAAGTAAGACCCGAAGATTTCGCCGACATCAGTACTTTTCAATCCTTCTACGACTACGTGATCAATCGCGTAGGAACGAAAGTTCATTCTTAAATGCCACGGTGGCAAGGCAAATCCAAAGGTACTCCTCTGGGTTACCGACTCTTTGTTCTTATCATCAGAACGTTCGGAATGGATATTGCCTACGCGGTGCTGCGCTTTGTATCTTTTTACTATTTCTTATTCTCCTGGAGTTCTACTGGCCATATCTACCGATACTTTCGCCAACGTCAGAACTATGGGGTGCTCAAATCAGTGGTTAATATTTACAAAAACTATTATGTCTTCGGGCAAACTCTTTTGGACAAGGTGGCGGTAATGGCCGGCATCGAAAATAAATTTACGTACGATTTCGATGGCGAGGAAAATTTGCGTGAAATAGTAAAAGGTGGTAAAGGCGGCATTTTATTAAGTGGGCATGTTGGAAACTGGGAAGCCGCCGGTCATTTGCTCAAGCGTCTTGACACGAAGATTAATGTTGTTATGTACGACGGAGAGCATCAGCAGATCAAGCAATACCTGGAACAAGTAACGGGGGGACATAAGCTGAATATCATCCTCATTAAGCAAGATATTTCCCACGTCTACGCTATGGGCGAAGCCTTGCAAAAAAACGAGCTGATTTGTCTTCACGCCGACCGGTTTTTGGAAGGTAATAAGACCAGAGAAATAAAATTTTTGAATGAGGAGGCATCATTTCCTTTAGGTCCGTTCCTGCTTGCTGCAAGCTTTCGAGTGCCGGTCTCTATTGTCTTTGCTTTCAAGGAAACAAAAAGTCATTATCACTTTTTCGGAAGCACGCTTTTAATGCGGCAGGATGGCGAATTGAAAGATGATTTCATTACACGGCTTATCTCATCGTTTGTGTCGGAGCTCGAACAAAAAGTAAAAATGTACCCGCAACAGTGGTTTAATTATTATAACTTTTGGCAAAAATCATGTTAGCAACCCGCGACGATATTACTAAATACATTCCGCAACGAGAGCCCATCATTATGGTTCATGAGTTGGTGGAAGCTGACGATCATCACGCGGTTACTAATCTTATGATTGAACCGGACAACGTGTTCGTTTCAAATGAATATTTCAAAGAACCAGGGTTGGTGGAAAATATCGCGCAAACAGCTGCGATGCACGTTGGATATCAATGTGCATTGAAAAATATTCCGATACCCATTGGGTATATCGCTGCGGTGAAAGACTTAAAAATATTCTCGCTTCCCAGACATAACACGCGGATTTCGACTTCTGTTAAAATCACAAATAAGGTATTGGATGTAACGGTTGTAGAGGGAAAAGTTGAACAGGAAGGGAATTTGTTATGTTCGTGCGAGATGAGAATTTTTGCCAAGATAAATTCTAAAGCATAGCATATATATGAATCGCAAGACAATTGTTTTTGTAGCTTCGCTCCTGCTGGCGTTTTCGACTTTCGCTCAATCTAAGAGCGACATATTTGATCCCAATTCAGAAATCACCTGGCTCGGGCTGGATTTTTCCGGTGACAGGTTTATTGGTGACCGCGAGCGTTTGGGTTCCGTGTCAGATCTTCATCATTTGTTAGATGCCCTGAATGAATTGATGGTTAAGGAAGCTGACAAGTACAACGTCGCTGCTGCGCTCAAACGAAAATCCGTTTCCAATGCAACAGAAATAACAACGGAACATAATGCCGGTCTCGATGTGCTTTCGATGATCTCATCGGAAGGGAAGGATCATGTACATCTCAGTCCGGGTGCAGTGGAGGAGATCATTAGTGGATATGACTTCAAAGGAAAATCGGGCATCGGAATGATGCTAAATGTAGAAAGCTTCAACAAGCTGATAGAAGAGGGATCTTTTTGGGTGACCTTCGTAAATATGGGGACTAAGGAAGTTCTTCTTACCGAAAGGCTTACCGCTCCACCCAGCGGATTTGGAATGCGCAATTTCTGGGCAGGTTCGGTAAACGGTGTGCTCACCAAGATTAAGAAGAAGGAATTTGAGAACTGGAAGAAAAAACATGTTTAAAGCGATCAGCATACAGCCAACAGCTGGTACACCGCTGTAAACGGTCCGCTGCCAGCCGAAAGCTTATAATGAAACATCTTACTGAAATCACTGTACGATTTAACGAAGCCGATCCACTGGGAATCGTTTGGCATGGGCACTATGTGCGGTACTTTGAGGACGCCCGCGAAGACTTTGGAAAACAACATGGGATTTCGTATCTGGATTTTTACAGGAATAGCCTAGCCGTACCGGTAGTCGCAATTCAATGTGATTTTAAAAAACCGCTGCGTTATGGAGACACCATCGTTGTGGAAACCATATATATCAATACTCCTGCAGCTAAACTCAATTTCTCTTATCGAATCCTGGACGCAGTCAATGGAACTCAAATCGCCACTGGCTCAACAAGTCAGGTTTTTGTAGATGCAAAAACTTTCGAGCTTCAACTTACCATGCCGCCGTTCTTTGATGCATGGAGGAAAAAACAGAAACTGACTTGAGACGATGAAGAAGATCTGGATACTCGCGGATAGTATTGTCTCGCCTCTGGGATCTACCACAGGGGAAAACTTTGCAAAAGTACAAGATGGTATTTCGGGCATCGAGCTCATAAGCCAGGATGTCCTGGGAACTCATTCTTTTTATGGTGGATTCGTGAGTTATTTGGGCAATACTGATTCATCATCAAAGTTCGAGGTTCTTTGTCAGCGTGTTATTGAACAATTGCTGGAAAAAGTATCGATAAGAAAAGATCGAACACTGTTTGTTCTCTCTACCACTAAAGGAAACATATCTTTTTTAGACGAGGGCGTGCCAGATCACCCCAGAATCCATTTGCATAAGACTGCAGCCTATCTTGCAGGCAGCTATGGTCTTCCAAATCATTTAGTGGTCTCTAATGCGTGTATTTCTGGCGTTATGGCTATGATCGTGGCTGGTAGATTGATCTCGGCTGGTCAGTATGATTATGCTGTGGTTGTCGGAGCGGATGTGCTTAGCCGTTTCGTTGTTTCTGGCTTTGAAAGTCTACACGCGCTTAGCCCTGACCGTTGCCGGCCTTTTGATGCTCAAAGAAATGGAATAAATCTTGGAGAGTGCGCTGCAGGTGTTGTTTTGGGATTACGCGAAAGTGCGAAGGACTCATCAGCTGTATGTATCTCAGGTGGCGGTTTGAGCAACGATGCCAACCACATTTCAGGCCCTTCAAGGACTGGAGAGGAACTCGCAATGGCTATGCGTCAGGCTTTGCAAGATGCGGGAAAGAAACCTGAAGAGATCGATTTTATATCGGCTCACGGTACGGCTACACTGTATAACGATGAAATGGAGGCAAAAGCTTTCCATATCATGAACATGGCCGAAACACCTGTAAACAGCATGAAGGGTTATTTCGGACATACATTGGGTGCTGCCGGCGTGCTTGAGACTATACTAAGCGCTGAGTGTCTCAAACGCGATCAGGTGATTGCAACAGCCGGATTTAATCAGATCGGGGTTAGCAAACCGCTGAACGTCATCCGGGAACCAGCGAATATCAAAATGAAGACTTGTCTGAAAACCGCATCTGGTTTTGGTGGATGCAACGCAGCAATAGTTCTACAAAAAGTGAATTAAATATAGATCATGGATTTTTTTGAAAAGGAAAAGCTTTCAGCGTTACAGGCCAAGGAAGAAGCGCAATGGATCACCTTCGCGCCATTTGTGTTCCAGGCAACAAGAGTTCTTCGCGATAGCGGTATTTTGTCATTAGTGGAATCAAATCGCCAGGGCATAACACTAGAGGAAGTTACCGAAAAAATTGACCTTCCTGCCTATGGCATCCGCGTGCTGATGGAAGCAGCACTTGGCATCGGGCTTCTGGTTCTAAAAGATGGTAAGTACAAGATTACAAAGACCACCTATTTCATTCTTCACGACGAACTAACGAAGGTGAATATGGACTTTACACATGATGTATGTTACAATGGAATGTACTTTCTTGAAGATAGTATCAAAAATCAAAAGCCTGAAGGTTTAAAGGTTTTTGGAAAATGGAACACGATATACGAAGCGTTGTCTACCAATCTTCCAGAAAAGGCCAAGAAAAGCTGGTTCTCCTTTGACCATTTTTATTCCGACTATGCTTTTCCGGAAGTATTGCCACACGTTTATCAATACAAGCCCAAAAAGTTGTTGGATATCGGTGGTAATACTGGTAAGTGGTCAATGCAAAGCTTTGAATACGATCCGGATGTAAAGATTACGATAATGGATCTTCCCGGATATGTGGAGAAAGCAAAAGAAGACTTTCAAAAGAAAGGGTTTGGTGATCGCATCACTTTTTACCCAGCAAACGTATTGGATGAGTCCGGGCCATTTCCTAAGGGATTTGATGCCATCTGGATGAGTCAGTTCCTGGATTGCTTTTCTGACGACGAGATTGTATCCATCCTAAAGCGTTGTAAGGCCGCGCTCAATCCTGGAGGTCATATATTCATTCTGGAAACTTTCTGGGACCGTCAACGGTTTGAAGCATCTGCTTTCTCATTGCAACAAACATCCCTGTACTTCACAGTTATGGCTAATGGTAATAGTCAGATGTATGACTCGAAAGTTTTTGTTCGCCTTGTTGAACGTGCCGGGCTCCACGTTGTGGATCAAAAAGATTATATAGGCGTTTCGCACACGCTTTTGGTGTGCACACCGTGACAAATTATTAACAAAAAATTTTTTAGAAAATGGGAGAGAGGATAGATGTATTGGTTATAGGAGCGGGCCCTGCTGGCTCTGTATCGGCTTCAATGCTTCATCAGGCTGGATTGTCGGTTCGCGTTGTCGAAAGAGAAAAATTTCCGCGATTTGTTATAGGCGAAAGTTTGCTGCCGCGCTGCATGGAAGTGCTGCAGGATGCAAAATTCCTGGATGCGATTAAGGCTAAGAATTTTCAGGAAAAATCAGGAGCGAAGTTTATGAAAGGTGATAAGATATCGGATTTCAATTTTTCAGACCAATACTCCGATGGTTGGAAATGGACATGGCAGGTGCAACGTGCAGAATTCGATTTAACGCTTATTACGGAAGTGGAGAAAATGGGGGTGCCGGTAAATTTTGAAACTACCGTTACTGCAATTGAATTCAAGGATGATGAAAGCTCTGAAACTACAGTTCAGCGCAAGGATGGAACCATCGAAAAAATTTCAGCACGCTTTATAGTAGATGCGAGCGGATATGGTCGCGTTATACCAAGATTGTTTAACCTGGACAAGCCGTCAAGCCTGGATCCCAGAAAAGCGGTGTTTGCCCACGTGAAAGATCCGAATAGGAATAATTACGACGAGCCAAACCGCATTATTGCTGTCATGTATGCGCCAGGTGTTTGGACGTGGATCATACCGTTTTCGACAGGGATAACATCACTGGGATTTGTTGGCAGTTACGATTTCTTTAAGACTTTGCCTGAAAGTACCACAGATCAGTTCAAGACCTGCATCAACGGAAATGCGTATCTGAAAAAACGTTTTGGAGAAGTGGATTGGGTTTTTGAACCAAGAAAATTGGAAGCATGGTCTGCAACAACTGATCGCTTCTATGGGAAAGGCTTTGTTCTAACCGGAAATGTCACAGAATTCCTCGATCCTATTTTTTCGTCGGGGGTCATGTTTGCAACGGTATCCAGCCATCGCGCGGCGAACCTGGTAATTAAGAAGCTAAAGGGCGAAACGGTTGACTGGGATGCGGACTACACCAATTTCATCAGGCAGGGCGTTGACACATTCCGGACCTTTGTAATGGCCTGGTACGATGGCACGCTCGAAAAAGTCTTCTTCTCGAAAAATCCTGATCCAGATATTAAACGACAAATATGTTCCGTGCTGGCGGGCTACGTGTGGGACAAAACCAATCCCTATGTTCGCGACCACGGAACAGCAATCAAACGACTCGCGAAATTAATCGATGTACAGGAAAAGCTCTCTGGCTTATAGTCGACCGATATTTTAAAAAATGAATTTCATAACAAGTTTTTCGCACATACGCAATAGATCCCTCTTTAGGGATGGGGAGATGATCTGCCGTGACGTGCGCGGAACACTGGATGATTTTTTGAATACCGCTTTTGAGGTGGTGGCGGTAAATTATCCCAGATTTCATAAGATGGACCCATCGTCAAAACTGGGATTTTTGGGTACTGAGATCCTGCTCAAAGAAATTAATCTGATGTCCGATTACGAGCCAGGCCAGATCGCCCTGATACTGTCCAATGCCCATGGAAGTCTGGAGGCGGACATTCGTTATCATCAGTCGACCAAAACGGTAGCAAGCCCGGCGCTTTTTGTTTATACCCTCCCCAATATTGTTGCCGGCGAGATCTGCATCAGACACGGATTCAAAGGGGAAAATGCTTTTTTTGTGACCCCTTCTTTCGATATTCAGCAGATACATCAGTATGTCGAAGCGGTTCTGGGCATGGAAAAAACCCAGGCCTGCATTGCTGGATGGGTCGACGTAATGGGCGCTCAACACGATGTTTTCTTATATTTGGCGGAAAAAAAAGAAAGGGGGAACGCGCTGGAACATTCTGCGGTTCAACTAAAAAAACTTTATCAGTTGAAATATGGAACAGTTAATGACTGATCTGAAAAGGCAAATTATTGAGGCGCTCAATTTGAAACACCTCAAACCGGAGGATATTGGTGATGACCAGCCCCTTTTTGTTGACGGGCTCGGGCTGGATTCAATAGATGCCCTGGAATTGATCGTTCTCCTTCAACAACACTATAATATCAAGCTTGCTAATCCGCAAGATGGGCCGCAGATTTTTAAGTCTGTAAAATCAATAGCAGAATACATCAAGGCTAATCAACCTGTGTAATTTGGAAGACCGTGTTTATGTTGCTGGCATCGGATTGATTTCTTCCATCGGACAATCTGTGGAAGAGGGGTTTCAGTCGCTGAGATCCGAATCTTCAGGAATCGGTCACATCACACTATTTGACACGAAGCATTCCGGAAAGCTGCCGGTAGGAGAAGTAAAGCTCTCAAATGAGGAGCTTGCTGGAAAACTTGCGCATAAGCCTCACGTTACGCGCACAGCTTTGCTGGGCGTTCATGCTGCACGCGAAGCAGTTCTGAATTCGCGAATCGACATAAAAAGGTGGAGAACTGGGCTGATCTCGGCGACAACTGTCGGGGGGATGGATAAGACCGAACATTTCTTCAGGGAATTTTTAATTGACAACAAGAAAGGCAGACTTCGAGAGGTAGCTGACCATGAGTGCGGCCGTTCAACTGAGGTAATTGCCGACGATTTGGGAATTAACAATTTTATATCAACGATAAACACAGCTTGTTCTTCATCAGTGAATTCGATCGCCCTTGGTATACGGCTTATCAAACACAATCATTTGGATGTGGTTATCGCAGGCGGAACTGATGCTCTTTCACAATTTACGCTTAATGGATTTAATAGCCTGATGATCCTCGATGCAAATCCGTGCAAACCATTTGATGCCGGTCGCAACGGCCTGAATCTTGGTGAGGGAGCTGGGTTTGTAATTCTCATTTCAGATCGGGTTAAGCAACAAGAAAATTCTTCACCAATTGCTTTTGTTAGTGGATATGGCAATACG
>CAMLER010000165.1 GCA_946478915.1 uncultured Chryseolinea sp. | reverse complement strand
AAAAAACTGCGTTTGCCTTCAACAACGGCGAAGATGTGGCATCGACGACTACATCTCTTATCTGACGCAAAACAATTTCTTCCTTTGGTTTCTTGCAACCCGCAGTTACGATGACCAACATTATTGGAAGGCATACACTAAGGTTTAGAAATCGCGTACGCATAACTTGAAATTGCTGAATGATCTTATTTCCGTTACTGCTCTTCATAGTTTAGTAAGACTTTCAAAGGCTGAAATTGTTACATTATTCACACTTTGGTTTATTTGTGCGAAACTACCCATTCTTTGTGAACTCTACATTTGAACAAATAGCGGACGGTATAGCAGAGCATGGCTACGCTGTGGCAGACCAGTTCCTCGATACTTCTGAAGTAGCAGATATTTTGTCCATATCGGAATTTAAGGACTGGTTCGGCCACTTTAAAAAAGCTGGCATTGGAAAAAATCAAGGCCATCAAATTAACGAAGCAATCAGAGGAGATTATATAAAATGGATCGATAACAATTCATCAGCCCGACCAATCGATATTTACTTGGATAAACTTCGACATTTGGCAGGCCATATTAATCAAAGCTTGTTCTTGAGCATCAAGGACTATGAGGTTCACATGACCGTTTACCCTCCTGGCGCCTTTTACAAGCGGCATCTTGATCAATTTAATCGTGACGACCATCGAAAACTTTCGATAATTTGCTACCTCAACGAAGATTGGCTTCCGGAATACGGAGGACAATTGCGGATTTGGCTTCCCGACAAACACATTGACGTGCTGCCCACCGCTGGCCGGCTGGTATGTTTCAGAAGCGATCTCATTGAGCATGAGGTATTGCCGGCGACAAAAGCGCGGCTAAGTATTACGGGATGGATGCTCGACCAGATCCACCTTTAAAAAGAACTATACTTCCTACCAAACAACCTAAATTGATTCTAGATTTGCAGCCATTCTATTTGAATTATGAAAAAATATTTCCTTAAACTTTATCAGTACAATGCCTGGGCAAATGATCGCGTACTCTCTTGCCTTCAAAACCAAGGGGTGAAAGACGAAAAAGTATTGACGCTGATGGGCCATGTTTTAGCGGCGCAATTCCTGTGGCTGCATCGCATTAAAGGATTACCAGCTCCCAATGTAAAGTTGTGGGGGCCCTATACCCTCGCGCAAGTCCTCGACATGGCACCCAGGGCCGGAACACAGTGGCTTGATTTTGTTGAGAGTACAGATGACTTCGATCGTGAACTAACTTACCGAAATTATACAAACGATCTCTACACCAATAATGTGGAAACGATTATGATCCACCTGGTGAATCACTCTTCTTACCATCGCGCGCAGATAGCCATGCTGTTGCGTCAAAAAGGCATGGAGCCCATAAACACCGATTTTATTACTTATGATAGGGTAATGCGGGGCCAACTTCAAGAATAGACAGCACCATTATTTTTTTGCATGATCCTTTGCATAATGCTCACGAAGTATATCCTCGGCAAAATCGTTTGTTAAATCCCGGACAACGGTGTGGATATGATTTGCATTATTCTGCGTGTTGTCAAATTCAATTAGCAACATAGGTCCCTGTATACGGTAATAATGTCCCCTCCCTGGCTTAAGGCTGCCTGCCCAGGCGAAGCTTAGATTTTCAATGCCTGCTTTTTTGATTTTATTCATCAGCGTAGTTGAAAATCCAAGCTCATAGTTTTTTACATACACATCCAGCAGTGCCATGAACATCTTCTTTTGTTGATCGTTCATTTCCCGGTAAGAAATTCCCGCAGGGTTAAGAAGTGCGGCTTTACGCTTGTTTTCTGAAAGTATGTCCGGGTACGCATCTTCCGAAATGACCACAGATTTTATTTGTGTGGAAGAAAATGTATTAACAAGAGAAAAACCAAGTGCTGATTCCTCCTTTAATATCTGATCACCTTTGCGCCCGCCGGAGGGAACGATTGCCGGGTTCGAGCCAAAAAAAGACGGTGTGGAAGATTCTATTTTATTGTTCAGCCCAGTAAAATTCAAAGAAAGGTGGTGACCCTCTAAGCGCCATCCCCATGCGCTATCTTCGGAAGGCGAACCGAATATAGTAAAATAGTATTTTTTGGGATCCCTGTACGGATCGTCGGATGATCGATTTTCTACTTCGCGCAAAACGTTCTCCAGCGCCATTACATCGGTGGCCTTTTTATAGCCTTGCACACTTAGTGAAACTTTTAACAATTGGAGCGCCGCGTCGAACTGTTCCTGCGAGAGATCATGTAGTGACACACCTTCGCGACCCCGAGGTACGTAATGCCAATTGAAGCGTTCTGCATCATCAAACTTAAACTGAATTTTTGATTTCAATTCATCGTCCATCAATTTCAACAACGCATTCGCGCTTGCGGAAAGGTCGCCGCTTTGTGCAGCACAGGGAGCGACCGCGGCTAGAAAAAGCAAAAGGGAAAGCAGGATTCTCATAAATTTTCCGGTTCGACCTATATCATTTTCGTCAATTTGTAAAACGCCCGACAAATTATCGGTCATCCGAAATCCAACTTTGGGTTCTAAACGTAATTTAAACAACTTATGAAAAATATAGTGTTTCTAATCATTTTTAGTGTCTCGTTTTGTGTTGCTTTCGGGCAATCTGCGGACTCAAGAAAGGCGCACTTCAACTTAAAGAAAAGTGTAGCATTGGATGGATACGACCCCGTCAGTTACTTTGATGGAAAACCACTAAAGGGCGATTCCCGTTTGAAAATTAGTTACAAGGATATTGAATACCACTTTTCAAGTGCGTCAACCCTTGATCGGTTCAAAGTTGACCCAGAGAAATTTGAACCAGCGTATGGCGGCTGGTGTGCATATGCTATGGGTGAAAGCGGCGAAAAAGTGAAGGTCGATCCGGAAACTTTTAAAATAATTGATGGGAGGGTGTACCTGTTTTATAATTTTTGGGGCAATAATACCCTTGATTCATGGAATAAAGCGGAAAAAAAATTAAAACAGAGCGCAGACCATAATTGGATGAATGTTGTTAGATAGACTTTATTCAACTACCCCGTCTTGACGGATTTTTAAAAATGATAGCAATTGACTTAAATTGAATGAATTTTATGGCATCTATGACCCTAACTGAAGCCTGTTCTAACATCTTAGCTCAGCTTACCGATCTTGTTCATCAGATTCGGGAATCTGATTTTGTCAAACCAGCGGAAACATTAAGCTATTCAACTGTAGGCCAACACCTGAGGCACACATTAGAATTCTTTATTTGCTTTGAGCATGGATTTGAAAGAGGTTTGATAAATTATGACAAACGCGCACACGACAAGCTCATTGAAACTGACAAATTTGTTGCCCTCAATGCGATTCAGAGAATTTCAAAATTTATTCACAATGTCGATGACAAAGTGCTGAAGCTTGAGGTAGGATATGACCTGGAGAGAGAAACTTTCCTGACAATCGATACTACAGCAACCCGTGAGTTGGTATATAATATAGAACATGCTGTTCATCATATGGCGATCATGAAGATTGGTATACGAGAATTAGCTCCATATGTACAACTTCCGCCGGATTTTGGTATTGCTGCATCTACTGTCCGATATAAGGAAAAATCAGTTGCTACTGCACACTAGTCCAACCGTTGAGAATGTCTTCTTTTAGGGAAATTACTCTCAGCAATTTCATCATTCGATTAAAAAGTTGGGAGTACTGGCCCTTCGGTATAATCCAGTTTCCGGTTATTCTATATTTCCTGTGGTTATCTCTAAAAGCCAGATCGTTCTTGTTTTTTTCTGCGTCAAATCCCGGCATTGTTATGGGTGGAATGTTTGGTGAATCCAAATATGACGTTCTGAAGAAAGTCCACCCTCAATACACGCCGATATCAGTTCTTGTTAACCCTGCTTATGGTCGAACCGAGATCATTCGAATAATGCAGCAAAACGGCCTTCGCTTCCCGGTTATCTTCAAACCTGATCTTGGTGAACGCGGGTTTATGGTGCAACGCATTAACAACGAAGGTGAGGTGGATAACTATTTACGAAAAATGAAATATCCCTTTATCATACAACAGCTTATAGACTTACCGTTGGAATTTGGCGTTTTTTATTTGCGATATCCTCAATGGCCAAAAGGAAAAGTGACCTCCGTAGTAATGAAAGAGATGTTGTCAGTAACCGGTGATGGTAAATCTACATTGCGTGAACTTATTCTAAGAAAAGAGCGAGCGAGGCTGCGATGGGAAGTCTTAAAGGAAACTTACGCAGAGCATTTGGAAGACATCCTTAAACCGGGTGAATCGAAAGAGCTTGTTTCAATTGGAAATCACTGTCTGGGCACTAAATTCATGGACGGCAGCCATCTTATCAATGAGCGCTTGTCGGAAGCATTCGACTTGATTAGTCAACCGATCGATGGATTCAATTTTGGACGCTTCGATTTGAGATGCGCAACTATTGAAGACTTGTACGCAGGCAGAATCAAAGTGCTTGAATTAAACGGGTGTGGTGCTGAGCCAGCCCATATTTACGATCCGGATTTTTCAATGTTAGAAGCAATACGGGTGCTTCTTGATCACTGGCGAAACATTTTTCTCATTGCCAGGGAAAACGCACGACGTGGAGCATCCTACATAAATTTCAAGGAAGCCCGGATGCATTACAGAAAATTTAAAGCCGCAACACAGCAATCATGATCGCTGGTCTGAACTTTTTGCTGGCCTTCTTTTTCAGCTTCATCGGGTCCATCCCGCCGGGTACCATCAATCTCACATGCGTCCAACTTGGGTTAGAAAAAAAAACTGCCGTTGCCTGGCGGTTTGCCGTGACAGCCTCCGTGATGGAGTATCCCTATGGTTGGATAGCTGTAGAATTTGCAGAATGGATTACTTCGTCGCCCGTTATTGTAGATAACATGCAACTTATCACCGCCATCGTTATGACTGTGATCGGCATACTGACCTTATGGGCACCCTCGAAACCGTCGAAATTCACGACAAAATTTACGGAGAATGGATATTTGCGTGGAGTAGTTCTCAGCATTCTGAACCCGCTTGCTATTCCGTTCTGGGTGGGGGTGACCGCTTACCTGAATAGTCTCAAATGGATTGATCTATCCACCCCGTTAGGTCTCCATAGTTACCTTGTGGGAGTTTGTCTTGGGACGCTAGCCTTGCTAATGATCCTGGTGTATCTCGCGAAAAGAATTGGTATGCAATTCACTCAAAACCGTTGGATCCCAAAAATTCCAGGAATTGCGCTTATTGTTTTGGGCATTTATGCATTTCTCAACTACTTGTTCTGAATTGCAGAAATAAAAAAAGCCCGCAAGCAGGCTTTTCTTTTAGGATTCTTACAAGTATTAATATACCAGGCTCTTCTCAGTCATAAACTCAGCAATCTGGACTGCATTTGTCGCAGCACCTTTCCGCAGATTATCGGCAACGATCCACATATTAAGTGTGTTGGGCTGCGATTCATCCCTCCGAAGCCTGCCAACAAACACCTCGTCTCTGTTTTTTGAATTTATCGGCATGGGATAAATATTATTCTTAGGATCATCCTGTACGATCACACCAGGGGTTGTTGCCAATATTGAACGGACCTCACTCAGATTAAAGTCTTCGTGAAATTCGACATTCACCGCTTCCGAATGTCCTCCAACTGATGGTATTCTGACCGTTGTCGAGGTAACCCCAATTGAATTGTCGCCCAAAATCTTCCGGGTCTCGTTAACCATTTTCATTTCCTCTTTTGTATAACCATTATCGAGGAAAGAATCGATGTGAGGCAAGGCATTCATATCTATTGGATGCGGATATACTTTTGGCCCATTTACACCTTTGCGTTCATCCATCATCTGCTGAACTGCATCCTTTCCTGTACCTGTCACAGATTGGTAGGTGGATACCACTATTCTTTTAAGCCGATATTTTACATGCAGGGGTGCGAGCGCCATCACCATCTGTATTGTCGAACAATTCGGATTCGCGATAATGCGATCATCGATGGTGAGCTCATGACCATTTATTTCCGGAACAATTAATTTCTTGGTTGGGTCCATCCGCCATGCTGACGAATTATCTATTACAATCGTGCCTGCCTCTGCATATTTCGGCGCCCACTCCAAAGACGTTCCGCCACCAGCCGAAAAAATGGCGATGTCGGCCCCAACCTTGCATCCGTCTTCGATGCTTATCACTGTATACTCCTTATCCTTAAACTTTATTTTTTGCCCTACGGACTTGGCCGAAGCGATCAAATAGAGCTCATCAAACACAAAACTTCTTTCCTCAAGAACTTTAAGGATTTCCTGGCCAACCAAACCGGTTGCGCCGACTACTGCGAGTTTCATTTTTATTTATATTTAAGGATTGCAAAATTAATCTTTTCCCGTTGTGCTTATGAAAAAGAACATGCAAATATGTTGGGTTTCCAACATGCAAACGTTTACTGTTAGAATTTATTCTACATTTCTGTTCGTCATGCTATCCCAACTAGCGTTAGCTCAGTTTCACGATGACTTCTCTGACGAAAACTTTACAGCTTCACCAGCCTGGTCGGGTAGCGATGCCCTGTTCTCTGTAAGAGACTCCCGTCTGATGCTGAACGGAGGAAAAAGGGATAGCGTTGCCTATCTGTCATTACCATGCAACATATCGAATCCGGGTTCCTGGGAATTTGACTTTTCATTCTTGTCGAGTCCCTCCTCTGCCAACCATGCAAGGGTGTATCTTGTTTCTGATCAGTCCGACCTCACAGCCCCCCTGAATGGATATTTTGTAATGTTGGGTCGAAACAAGGATGCGGTTAGTTTATTTAAGCAGACCGGATTATCGCAGTCCGAATTAGTAAAGGGTCGGGATGATCTTTTGAATTCTTCTTCAACGTTTGGACGAGTTAAAGTAACCCGCGATGACTCCGGATGGAAATTATTTACTGACGTAAATGGCGCTGGCACGTATACTTTAGAAGGAATATCGGAGGAGACCAGTACTCAGGCGTCATCCTATTTCGGAATTGTATGCATTTATACCTCCACACGATCAGAAAATATCTGGTTTGATAATTTTTATGTATCAGATGTCGCTGCCGTTGACAATGTCGCTCCTGCATTGTCCGCCATTGAAATTATTTCTTCGACTGAACTGAAATTGGTATTTTCAGAGCCGCTGGATGAGCAATCAGCCACCTTCATTGGCAACTATGTTATTGACGAATCTCGTCATCCAACCGAGGCTATACTGGAAGATGATCATCGTTCGGTCTCACTGCATTTTTCGGAGGAGCTTTCGCAGCAAAAGCATACAATCACCATTTCAGGCGTAGCCGATTTGAATGCAAACACTATGAATGGTTCGCAGACCGAGTTTAGTTATATAGCCCCTGTTGACGCCTTTGCTGACGATGTTATCATAAGCGAAATTTTCGCAGATCCTTCCCCCCAGGTAGGATTGAGCGAAATGGAATTTATAGAAATCTATAACAGAAGCGAAAAGACGTTCGACCTTGTCGGTTGGTCCCTTACAGACGGAAGTTCTGTTGCGGTAATGCCAACGTTTATCCTAATGCCGAAGGCTTACGTGATGCTTGCAGCCGAAAACTCCGATCAGAATTTCGAAAACGCAATTTTCTTGAAAGGATTTCCATCGTTAAATAATTCCAACGATGCCCTCGTGCTGAAAGACAAAAATTTTACAACCATAGATTCGGTAAATTATGACCAGTCCTGGTATCGCGATTCCGAAAAAGAAGAAGGTGGTTGGAGTCTGGAGATTATTGATCCCGATAATTTGTGTGGCGAAGGACAAAATTGGACGGCATCAGAAGATGAGAGAGGTGGAACCCCAGCCACTGTCAATTCTGTTCTGGCCAGTAAACCAGACCTGGAGGCACCAACACTGATAGCTGCCACGGCAGTCGATGCGGTCAATCTTCGGCTGACGTTCAATGAAAAACTTGAGAAGCCCATTCCATCCAATGTTCAGATAAGAACAGATCCTTATCTCGAAATGGGTCAGATCAGGTTCAGCAATTCCTCATTGACCGAAATTGAAGTTTATCTTTTAAATGAAATTCAAAAAGGAGTTTCCTATTCAGTATCCGTCGAAAACATTCGGGATTGTGCCGGAAATCTCGTTAACGAAGAAGAGGCCGAAACAATTTTTGGATTAACTGAGGAGGCCGATAGTCTTGATGTTTTAATAAACGAAGTTCTGTTCAACCCCCGGCCTACAGGCGCAGACTTCGTTGAAATATTCAACAATTCCACCAAATATATCAACCTGCGCAGCTGGTCCATCGGCAATACAGAAAACGACAAATTTGCTACCATCACAGATTCCGATTTGATTCTGGCTCCGGGCAAATATCTCGTGTTGACTTCTAACGTAAATGCGTTGGAAGGGGAATATATCCAGGATGATAAAATCAATTCCCTTCAGGTAAAAGGACTTCCGCCGTTCGATGACGATTCGGGATCTGTTGTCATTTCAGACGACGAAGGAAATGTGATAGACTTTTTTCACTATTCAACGGAAATGCATTCGGTTTTCATTAAAGATGAAGAGGGCGTTTCACTCGAGCGTATAACGAACCTTCCTTCGAAAGAAACAGAAAACTGGGCTTCAGCCAGCTCGTCCGTTGGTTTCGCGACACCGGGAGCAATAAACTCCAACTCACTTGCATTTGATCCAATGAACGAACCGTTTCTGGTCGAGCCTGAAATTTTTAATCCGCTCTCGGGCCAGCCAAATTTTACTTTGATTCATTACACTCTTGAACAGGGCGGCCATGTAGCCAACGTTAAGATATTTGATTCGTATGGCCGCACCGTTAGGCAACTTGCGAATAATGACCTTTTGGGTACACACGGATTTTACAGATGGGACGGCGACCGAGACGACGGTTCAAAAGCGGGCATGGGTTCATATATGATTTTGCTTGAAGTTTTTAATCAGGAGGGCGCAGTGAAGCGGTATCGAAAGCGAGTTGCGATAGCCTCATCGTTCGAATAACTTTTATAATCACTCGGCAAAGATCGACGTCTTGGCAGCTCCTTTTTGCCTGATGTATCCCCTGTACATTCCTTCTGTGCAGAAAGGCATTGCAAAATTTCCCTGACGGTCTAGTGCTACTGCACCACCATCACCCCCAAGGCGCGGAAGTTTTCCCATTATTACGGAGTCCGCCGCAGCTTGCAATGATAACCCTCCGTATTCCATCAGCGCATGAATATCGTGCGCGACATTCAACCTGATGAAATATTCCCCCCAACCCGTCGATGAAATAGCGCAAGTCTTATTATTAGCATACGTACCTGCGCCGATTATGGGAGAATCGCCGATGCGTCCATATTTCTTATTAGTCATTCCACCGGTGGATGTGCCCGCGGCCAGGTTTCCGAATCGATCGAG
>CAMLER010000164.1 GCA_946478915.1 uncultured Chryseolinea sp. | reverse complement strand
GATAACGCTTAACTCCCCAGGGGAAAAGGAGAGAACTCAAATCCCCCTTCCTTAAAGAAATTAGGATATATCTGAAGGTGTTTCTTTTTCACTTCTTCGAAGATCATTTCTTTCAGGGCAACAATATTCTCGTTAGTTGTCGCGGAAATAAAAATAATTTTATCGTAACCCATCTGTCTATAGTATCCTTCCATTTCCCCAATGTTAATCTCCATTCCCTGCTTGCGATAAAGATCGATTTTATTTAATACAAGTATCGTAGGAATATCTGCAGCACCTATTTCCTCCAGCGTTTTTGTTACTACTTCTATCTGATTATCATGAAACGGATGAGCGATATCCACAACGTGAATCAATAAATCTGCTTCTCTTACTTCGTCCAGTGTTGATTTAAAAGATTCAATAAGGTGATGTGGCAGTTTCCGAATGAACCCAACAGTATCTGATAACAAAAAAGGGATATTACCGAAAGTGATTTTACGCACTGTTGCGTCGACCGTCGCGAAGAGTTTATTTTCGGCGAGTACATCGGAGCCTGACAATAAATTCATCAATGTTGATTTGCCGACATTAGTATAACCAACCAGGGCTACACGCACTACATTCCCACGCGACTTCCGTTGCGTTATGCGTTGCTTCTCTATTTTCTTCAGCTTCTCTTTTAGAACATCAATCTGGTTGCGGATGTTACGTCTATCCGTCTCCAATTCCCTTTCACCGGCACCACCACGTGTACCAGTGCCCCCACGTTGACGTTCAAGGTGAGTCCACATTCGCGTGAGCCGGGGAAGAAGATATTGATTTCGAGCTAACTCGACCTGCGTCTTTGCCTGCGCTGTTTTTGCCCTAAAAAGAAAGAGGTCCAAAATCAGCAGACTTCTGTCATAGATCCGAACCGTAGGACCTTCCGCATCCTTCGGATTGAACTCTTTTTCCAGATTTCGGAGTTGCGAAGGTGATAAATCATCGTCAAAAATTACATTGGTAACTTTATTCGTTATCACAAAATCACGCACCTCTGAGAGCTTGCCCTTTCCAATGAAAAAACGCGAATCTGGTTGTGTAAGATTTTGAACGAATTGCTCAACAGTATGTATTCCAATTGTCTCCGCCAGGAAGGAAAGCTCATCCAAGTGCTCCTGTGTTACAACTTCGTCCCTGGGCGTACCCAATGCAATCAAAATCGCTTTATTATCTTGCTTTAACATTAACCGTTATGACCTTTTTTAAACATTACTTTTCAAACATAACGGATATTTTTTTAATGTGTTTTGCAGAGTTACTTGATGACTCTTTTTTGGATCTAAACTAGTAAACTGAAGATTATCTGATCTTCGACGAGAAGTCGCACAAGGAACCCAGATAGTTCTCACACGAGCCCATGAGAATTGCTATTGTCCTTAACACGTCCTGGAACATCTATAACTTCAGGATGAATTTTATCAAGGCCCTGATGGAGCAGGGCCATGAAGTTCACACAATTGCTCCTGAAGACAGCTACACACCCCTTCTCATTGAGCGGGGATGTATCCACCATCGTGTAAAGATGGACAGTCGCGGAGCAAATCCCTTAAAAGATTCAGCGCTGATTTTCGAACTATTCACCATTTATCGCCGGGTAAAACCCGACATAGTTCTTCATTATACCATTAAGCCTAACGTGTATGGAACGATCGCTGCTGCGATGTTGAAAATACCGGTGATCAATAATGTTTGTGGACTGGGAACAGTCTTTCTTAAAGATAATCTGGTCTCCGCCATTGCCATCACTCTTTACAAGATCAGCTTTCGCTTTGCAGACAAAGTCTTCTTTCAAAATTCCGATGATCAAAAGCTCTTCCTTGACAAACGGCTGGTGAACGAAAACTCTGTTGATACTATTCCAGGGTCCGGAATTGACCTTTCAAGGTTTCAACCTGTGACATTTAAACGCAACGAGAAGTTCACCTTTCTTTTGATTTCCCGACTGATAACCGATAAGGGTGTTTTGGAATTCGTCGACGCCGTAAAAAAACTGAAAGCCGATGGAGTCGATGCACAGTTTCAGATTCTCGGCGCTATGGACCCTTTACATAAACGAGGTATAAAACTGGATTTGATCGCTGAATGGATCAATTCAGGCACTATTGAATACCTGGGCACCACCGATGACGTGAGACAGTTTATTGAAAACGCCGACTGCATTGTTCTTCCCTCCTACCGTGAAGGAACACCGCGAACACTTTTGGAAGCAGCGAGCTCCTGCAAACCTATTATTGCAACAGATGTGCCGGGGTGTAACAACGTTGTAGAGCATAATTTCAACGGTTTGCTTTGCAAGATAAAAGACGCCGACGATCTGGCTGAAAAGATGAAACAAATGGCTACGTTGGGTGACGAAGCGTTGAGAACGTTTGGAATGAATGGGAGATTCAAGATGGAATCACAGTATGATGAATCTCTGGTGATAAATAAGTATCTTGCAGCTTTGGGAGAACTAAAGCAAGCCTCGTAGGCGAGTTAGAAGTTATGCAAGTACATACTACAAGCTTTGAAGGCTTAATCGAGATTTATCCAGATATCTTTGAGGATGAAAGAGGATGGTTTTACGAGTTCTATAAAGATGAGACTTTTAAAAAACACAAACTTCATTACTCGTTTCCTCAAGAGAATCAGTCTTTCTCAAAGAAAGGCGTGGTTCGTGGACTTCATTTCCAACGTTCCCCATATGCCCAGGCTAAGTTGGTTACTGCCCTAACAGGGAAAGTGCTTGATGTTGTAGTTGACCTTCGTCCAAACTCAAAGACCTTCAAAGAAGTGTTTTATTGTACCTTGGATAGCAGGAAACGAAACATGCTGATGGTACCCGAAGGTTTCGCGCACGGCTTTGCCGCTTTGGAAGACTCAGTATTTTTTTATAAGTGTTCGAACGTATATAACAAGGCATCTGAATCAGGCATCAGATGGAACGATCCGGAGCTGAATATCGACTGGGGAATTGAGAATCCGATAATATCTATGAAAGATGCCGAACTACCTTTGATGGCGGAGTTGCTAGAAAATTTTATAACGTTATAATATATAGAAACAATTTTTTGAACGTTGAGAAGCATTTTTTTTTGTAATCGCTTTTTGTATTTGCTTTTGGTGTTACTTCTCCCGTCCTGCGCATCATACAGGCAAAATATCATGTTCCAGCTTCCGGAAGGAACACAGCTGAAGCACGAAATTGACATTGCCGAAAAAAACTACGTTATCCAAAAATACGACTACCTCGAGTTAGAGGTTTATACTAACAAGGGAGAACGAATCATTGATCCTCTTTCACCACCTCCGTCAACCGACGGCGCTGGCACTACTGTTACGACTAAACCCACGTATCTTGTCGACGCAGCCGGCCAGGCAAAATTCCCCATGATAGATATTGTCAAGCTTGAAGGACTAACCATCCGCCAGGCGGAAGGGTTGCTTGAAGAAGCTTACAAGAAATACTATGAAGATGCCTACGCAGTTCTGCGATACACCAACAAGAGGGTGATTGTATTGGGCGCAACCGGTGGTCAGGTTATTCCTCTTGCAAATGAAAACATGAAGCTCGTGGAAGTACTTGCACTAGCCCAGGGGTTAAATAATGACGCGAAAGCTCACAACATACGGATCATGCGCGCTGACCAGGTATTTGTGGCTGATCTCAGCACTTTCGATGGATATGTTAAGAACAATATTCCAATTCAATCGGGCGACATTGTTTATGTAGAACCAGTAAGACGGCCACTGACCGAAAGTCTTCGCGACTATGGTCCGATTCTGACAATTATTACTACGTTAACAACTTTAGCTGTAGTTATTATAGGACTTCGGTAAACGACGTGGAAAATAACAGGCAAATACAACAATCAACCGTCGAAGGCATCGATTTTAATAAACTTAAGATCGCCTTCCGAAATAATTGGCTATGGATCCTCATCATCTTTTTTGTTGTGAATTTCACGGCTTACCTATTCATACGATATACAAAAAATTTGTACGAATCGTCCTCAGAACTGAAGCTGGACGTAAAGCAAGAAGCAACCGAGTTCGGTATAAAAAGCGCCATTGAAGACCAAAATTTGAATTTGATATCCGGTGAAATCGAAATAATTCAGTCGAGACTTTTTCTCAGCATGATTCTAGATTCAGCGAAACTCGACATCAGTTACTACAGCATTGGGAGGGTTCTGAATGAAGAGCTTTATCAAAGTCTCCCGTTTCATGTTACTTACAGTCCCAATCCGCGGAACCTTTACAACGTTCCCATTTATTTCGAAGAAGAAAGAGGAAACGAATTTACGATCACAATTGGTGACAACGGTGAAGCAATACGCGGACGCTATAATATCCCATTTACAGTACATGATGTATCTCTGACTATTAGAAAAAACCCTCAATTTGCCCGGGGGGATGAGGTCGGTTACTTCTTCGTGATAAACAGCCGTGACGTATTACTTGACTATCTGCTTACAAATCTGACCGCCGAACCGCTGAATTTTAACGCAAATACCATACGCATTTCTTTCAAAGATCATAATGCGTACAAAGCACAAGACATCCTGAACAAGATTGACACCCTCTACCTTCAATACAGCAACGACCAAAAAAACCTTGCCAATAAACAGAAAATCGATTGGGTCTCAAATGAGCTTGTAACCATCGAAAACCGGATGGAGAGCTATGAGACGTATTTTGAAAATTTTACCCTGCAAAATAAAACTAACAACCTTGACGACGATTTAAAGAAAACGGTCGCAGCGATAAACAGGATCGATTCACAGCGATATGACTTATCGCGAAAGACAAACGCACTGGAACAGTTAATGACCAGTTTAAAGGGAAAGGATTTTATCATATCCTATGCACACCGACAATCATTGCCTTCGCCTGTTTCCAAAAATCTGGACGCTCTGGAAGAAATTTATTTTCAAATTGAAAAACTGAAGCTTTCGCACAGTGAAATAACTTTTGCCTTCAGGCAAAAACAGAAAGAAGCTGATGCGTTGAAGGAAAAGATGTTCAATCAAATCGAAGATTTGAAAGAGAATGCATCACAAAATCTTGCAGAGTTAAACCGACGTAAAAAGACTCTGGAGAATGATTTCGCAGGCATACCGGATAAAACCACTCAATTTTCCAAGAATCTTCGTTTTTATAAGCTCTATGAACAGTTCTACCTCTCGCTGATGCAATCGAAATCCGAGTTCGAAATTGCCCAGGCAGGCAGTATTCAGGACTTCAAGATTTTGTCACCTGCAACTTTTCCGGCCGCGCCGATCTTTCCCAACAAGTGGATGATCGCAGGCATCGGGTTCGTGCTGAGCGTTGTCATTAACCTGTTTTTTATAGGAATACTTTATTTATTAAACAACAGGATATCAGGACTAAACGAGATTGAAAAAATTGCTGGCATTCCTGTGCTGGGTGTTGTACCTTCATCGCGGCATGCTACTGGTGACGGGTTACATGTTGTCGACCATCCGAAGTCGATGGTGAGCGAGTCAATAAAAACCTTGCGCACAAATCTGGATTTCTTCAAGGTGAGCAATTCGAAAAAGGTTATTGCTGTCTCCTCAACCGTTTCCGGAGAAGGTAAGTCCTTTATTGCAATGAACCTGGGAGCAGTTATGGCCGTTTCAAACAAGAAAGTTATATTACTTGATCTCGATATGCGCAAGCCCAAAATAAATTTACCGATTGAGATAGCTGATAAATCGAAAGGCGTCAGCACGATCCTCATCGGTAAAAATTCGTGGAGTGAGTGTGTGACAAAGACAGAACTTCCTGATTTTGACTATGTACCGTCCGGACCGCATCCGCCCAACCCCTCCGAACTTTTACTCAACGGAGAGTTTACAGGACTATTGGACGACCTGAAAAAGAAATACGATTATATCATTTTGGACACGCCACCTGTCGGATTGGTCACCGATGGAATTATGGCGATGAAGCAAGCTGACATTTCAATTTACATCTTCCGGGCAGACTATTCGCGGAAAACATTTGTTCATAATCTTCAGCGTATTATAAACATCAATAAATTTTCTAATATTACCACGGTGCTTAACGCCTTACCATCGACTGGAGAGCAGCGGTATGGATATGGTTACTATGAAGAGCCAGCGAACAAAAAGTGGATAAAAAAGTTTATTAGAGCATAGTGTTTTGGTCAAAAAAAGAAACGAAGAAGCCTGTTAATGCATTAACAGTCGATATACATTCTCACCTCCTGCCAGGTTTGGATGATGGTGTGCAAACCTATGAAGAATCGGAAGACATCATTCTCCATTTCCAAAAGATTGGCTATCGGAAGCTAATAACCTCACCTCACGTGATGAGTGATACCTTCCGGAACACAACAGACCGCATTCTGGCGCGGCTTGCAAAGCTTCAGACATATTTGAAGAATCAAGAGGTAGATGTGGAAATTCAGGCAGCGGCAGAATATTATCTTGATGAATACGTTTTCCGAATGGTGGATGAAGACCAGCGTATGCTGACGTTCGGAAAAAACTACTTGCTTTTCGAGACGAACTTTCTGAATGAACCATTTAACCTCAGAGATTTTATTTTTCTTGCCACAACCAAGGGCTACAAACCAATTCTCGCTCACCCTGAGCGTTATGCGTATATTCAAGACAACCTGGATAAAGCAAAAGATTTGTTAGACCGGGGAGTATTATTTCAAATCAACATCAGTTCGATTACAGGGCACTACTCGAAGATCGTCCAGAATACAGCGCATAAGTTAATAGACAAGGGATGGGTACATTTGTTGGGCAGCGACTGTCACCATTATCAGCATGTACGACTTGTTGAGGAAGCGCAGCAAATGAAGTATTTTCAAAAAGCACTCGCTCTTCCATTACTGAATAATTCCCTTTGACATTCGGCTTTTAGCTCGTACGTTTCGGGAAAAGGAAATAACCAGATTCTTATGATAGCCATCAGCGGGGCGAATGGCCTGCTCGGAAGTTTTATTGTGAGGAAGCTTATCGATGAGCAAAAAACATTTGTCGCCCTAAAGCGAAATGGGAGCGACATATCGCTGTTAAATGATGTTACAGAAAAAATTAATTGGAGAAATGCAGACATATTGAACCCATTGTCCCTGGATGAAGCATTAAAAGGATGCACGCATTTAATTCATGCTGCTGCCATCGTCTCATACAACACACGTCGCACCGATGAAATTATGGAGATCAACGCGATCGGAACACGAAATGTTGTTAATGCCTGCCTGGAACAGAATATTCAAAAATTAGTTCACGTCAGTTCAGTTGCTGCGCTCGGTCGCCAAAAAGACCAAACGGTGATAGATGAAAAAAATAAATGGGTTGATAGTCCTGCTAACAGCGTTTACGCCAAATCAAAATATCGGGCTGAGCTTGAAGTTTTTCGAGGGCAGGAAGAAGGATTAAATACGGTGACACTGAATCCTTCCGTTATACTTGCGCCCGCAGACTGGAATCGGAGCAGTGCGCAGCTTTTCAAATATTCCTGGAAAAAAAGACCATTCTATATAGATGCGTATCTCAATTATGTAGATGTTCGGGATGTTGCCGCAATTGCATGCGCGTTTCTCGATAGTAACCACACCGCTGAACGCTTCATTATCAACGCCGGTAACATCACATTTAAATCTTTGTTTGAGAAAATTGCGGCGCATTTCAAAGTGAAATCACCACGTATACGACTGTCAAAAAAGATGTTAATGCTGCTCGCGAAAGTGGAATCAGTAAGGTCTTTTGTTGTCGGATCAGAGCCGATAATCACTCGCGAAACGGCTCAAATAGCAGATACCAGATTTTTCTATGATAATAAAAAGATCAAGAAAAACCTAAATTTTGAATTTCAGTCGATTGATAATACACTCGACTGGTGCTGCAACTACTATAATAAAAAATTCACCTCCAAAAAATAGAGTTAATGCCTTAGCTTTACCCCAGATTTACCTATTTTAGGAAAACGATTCTAGCCCATGTCGAAAGAATATCGCAAAAGAGAGGAAGGCAACGAGCTTATTAAGAGATTCGAAGACCATCTTAGAAAAAAGAGAGCAGAATTTTTTGATTTGGATGCTTATGAGCAGATCATTGAGCATTACATGTTTCGTGGTAAGCATAATAAAGCGCTGCAAGCTGTTAATCAGGCAATAAGTCAATATCCATTTTCAATTGAATTGATCACTATTAAGGCGCAGATACTGTCGAACCTTGAGGAGTATGATCAGGCGCTTGAGCTGCTGGATCAGGCACACGCGCTTCAGCCCAACGACCCGGAAATATTTCTTACCAAGGGATCCATTCAATCGCTCCAAGGCAAGCATGCTGAGGCAATTCAGAATTATGAGAATGCATTGCTTTTGGCCGATGATAAAGATGAAGTTTATTACAGCATCGGACTTGCATATCAAAGCATGGAGGACTATCAGAATGCGATCGATGCGTACAAGAAATCTATTGAGTTTAATATCAATCACGATGGATCATTGTACGAGTTGGCATTTTGTCTCGACCTGACCGGTCAGTTGGAGAGCAGCATCGAATATTATCAAAAGTTTATTGATGAAGATCCCTATTCGACTGCTGCATGGTATAATCTGGGGATCGTTTACAACAAACTCGAAAAATATCAGGAAGCACTTCAGGCGTATGATTACGCAATAACAATTGATGACTCATTCGCTTCAGCGCATTTCAACACGGGTAACACCTACATGAATATGGGTGAGTATACGAAAGCGTTGGATGCGTTTAGAAAGACCGTTGACATTGAAGGTCCAAGCCCTGAAGTATATTGCTGCCTTGGAGCCGCATATGAAAGTCTTGAACAATATGAGCTTGGATTAAAATATTTTCAGAAGGCCACAAAGCTGGATACATTGTACGACGAAGCGTGGTTTGGTGCAGGCGCATGCCTGGAGAAACAGGAAAAATGGTATCAGGCATTGCACTTCTATAACAAGGCATTAAAGATCAACACCGAAAATGCTGAATACTGGAAATCTGTTGCTCATGCGGAATTCAAGGTAGGAAATACTATCTCTAGCATAGACGCTTATGAAGAAGCGAGTAAACTTGAACCTACCGACAAAGAGATATGGCTGAATTGGTCATTTATCTTTTATGAGCAAGGCGATTATCAGAAAGCAATTGATACCTTATCGCAGGGATTCGATGATATTCCCAACGACGCCGAATTCTATTATCGTATGACTGTTTACTTGATTGAAGCGGGCCAGTTTAAAGAAGCATTTAATTATCTGGAAAATGCTTTAATTTTAGACTTTGATGGTCATACAGCGCTTTTTGATTTTTTTCCGAAAATGGAAACACAAAAGGCATTGTACAAGATCATCGAACAGTTTAGA
The DNA here is from genome assembly GCA_946478915.1 of uncultured Chryseolinea sp. The sequence goes on along the minus strand of CAMLER010000164.1, from coordinate 47 downwards.
AAAGAAAACAATTAATGAATTTCGATCTTAATAATCTGCCTGAGCGT
>CAMLER010000163.1 GCA_946478915.1 uncultured Chryseolinea sp. | reverse complement strand
GCTTTCTGCATTGATCCAAATCCACCGCGAATATTGATCAAATCCTTAAAGCCTGCCTTCTTCATAATCGAAATTGCTGTCATGGAACGATACCCTCCACCACAATGCACAATATATTTCGCAGACTTATCCAGACCCTTAAGATTGTCGGGAAAATTTGAGAGCGGTAAGAAAGTAGCGCCCTTCATGTGAGCGACGTTCCACTCATTCGGCTTTCTTACATCGAGCACTATAGCACCCTTTTCCATTTCAGTGTCAACGCCCGCTCCTTCAATGGTTTCTACTTGATCAAGAGGACCATCAAATGCGTCAACACCCCCCTTCAGATATCCTGTGATCTTTTCATATCCAACCCGGGCCAGCCTCAAAATGCTTTCCTCCTCCTTGCCGGCTTCCGTTACAAGCACAAGGTCGCGTTGAATGTCCACCAAAGTTCCAACCCAGACAGCGAACTGTCCATTCAGACCAATATTGATCGAACCAGGTACAAATCCCTTTTCGAAAACTTCAGCCCGGCGCGTATCAAGTATCAGGGCACCGTTATCAACCGCCGCGCGAAATTCTTCTACAGTTAGTGGCTTTGAATTTTCCCTTATCACATCTTCGATAGGCATATAACCCATCTTGTTTATTCGGGCATCTTCAAAAAAATAAGCAGGAGGCGGAAGTATCCCTTCGGTAACTTTTTCGATGAATTCATCGCGGCTCATTTCCTGCAGCGCGTAATTGAATTTCTTTTGTTCACCAATGGTAGAAAAAGTCTCCTGACCGATACTCTTTCCACATGCAGATCCCGGGCCGTGTGCCGGGTACACAATCACATCATCCGGCAAGGTTTTTATCTTTTGTTGAAGAGAATCATACAACATGCCTGCGAGTGTTTCGCTCGAGATGTGACCATCGAGCAGGTCAGGACGCCCGACATCGCCAACAAAAAGCGTATCGCCTGTGAAGATTGCGTGCTCCTTTCCATTTTCATCCAGCAATAGGTAACAGGAAGACTCAGGCGTGTGCCCGGGCGTATGAAGAACCCGTATCCTTACTTTCCCCAATTTGAATTCTTCGCCATCCTTCGCGTTATATACCTCATAGGCAGTATTCGCCTCCGGACCATAAACAATCGGCGCCTTCACGGCTCTGGAAAGATCGATATGACCGGAAACAAAATCCGCGTGGAAGTGTGTTTCAAAAACATATTTAATGGCAGAACCGCGTTCATTTGCCAGCGCTATATAGGGTTCTGTTTCACGAAGGGGATCAATGATCGCCGCCTCACCTTCTGACTCGATATAATATGCTGCCTCCGCGAGGCAATTGGTATACAGTTGTTGGATATACATGACTATTTGTTTTAAATCGACAGGATATTACATCTGCTCCTGCTACATCCCGGCGCACAAATTTCACAAAAATTATTTGATTCCATTTTCTGCCCTAAATTTGTAATAGATGATGCGTGTGAAGAACATTTTTTGCATACTATTAGTTTGCGTTTATTCATTTGCTGAAGGGTACAGCGTCTTTGAATACAATGGCAAGGTTGGTCTAAAAAACGAAGCCGGAAAGGTACTCATACCGGCAAAGTATGACGCATTGGGATGGAGCGATGGCAAATTCTCGGTGTTAAGCAACACTACAGGCTATCGTTCGGGAGGCAAGTGGGGATTGATTAGTCTCACCAATCAGTTGCTAACCAACGCCGATTTTGAAGAGATCTCGCCTGCCGATGCATCGCTGATCTTTGCGCGCAAAAAATCGCCGCTGTCATTGCGTATAGTCTCCGGGGTAATAAATACTTCAGGTAAGGAAGTTATACCGTTTCAGTACGATGAAATTAAGTTGTCTTCGCTTCGGGCGATCGTTTTCAGCAAGGTTGGCGACCAGTACCGATATGGTGTCATTGACCTGGACAACAAAACTGTAATACCGCAGATTTACAAGAATGTTCGTGCTGTAGGCAGTCTCCGCTATGCAGCTGAAAAGTTTGATAACAAATGGATTCTCTTCACGGAAAGCGGCAAACAGATCACCAATTTCGATATCGACAGCATTGGAAACTTTAAGAAGGATTATGCAATTATCCGCGTCGGTGACTTCAGGGGGCTGATCGATCGCAATGGCGCCATGAAAATCGCGCCGGGAAATCAGGAATTACGAATCAACGGAGACGGTACTGTAAGCGTTCGCGAACCTGCAACCTGGTTGTTTCTGAATGGAGACAACAAGCTTAGTAAAAAGATTTCCGCAGACTCTGTTGGAGAGATTGCCAAAAATTTATTAGGCATTAAAACATCAGGTCTCATTCAATTAACTGATTATGACCTGAAACCGATTGGAAACATAAAAATTTCTGCGCTGGGAAAATTCTCGAACCAGAAGGCTGTATTTGCTGTAGATGATAGACATGGGGTTATTCGCGATGATGGAAAAATTATCATCGACGCCAATTATTCCGGAATCACAATAGACCATGAATATTATCATGTGAATAATGTTTCAGCCGGGCGAGATAATTGGATTGTTCTGAGTTCCGACGGGAAGAGATTACATACCAAATCGTATGACAAAATACTTCCATTCAATGGAAGTATCTTTCCTGTGATCAGTAGAAATTTTTGGGGAGCCATTAACAAAAACGGCGAGCAAATCTTATCGTGCACTTATGACTCCATTCTTCAGCAACGCGATGAAAAAATCGTAGTAAAATTTCATGGGCAATATGGAATCATAAATCACAATGAACATTGGTTGGTGCCGCCAAAGCCAGGCAAGATAGTGATCGTGGGGGAAGACCGGTTTTTGGAGTATGGACCGAAAACTGCCTATCTGAAATCCATGAGAAATGAAATCATTTACTTCTCGGAGAACCGACTTGAAGTGCGCGATGACAAATTGATTGAATACCTTCCTTCCGGCACCATATGGACCATCGGCATGAATGGAGTTATTGTCGATCGGAAAGAAATGCCTGATCAGGTGGAGAAGATATTTCCCGAAAGTGAGGGCCTCCGGGGAATAAAGAAGAATGGACAATTTGGATTCATTGACTCACAGGGAAGGTTACGAATTGCTAACCGCTACGAAGACATTCAACCTTTCAGCGAACGTCTCGCAGCTATGAAGATCAGGGGCAAATGGGGTTTCATCGGACACGACGACAAAATTGCTATCCAGCCTGTCTATGATGAAGTGACAGATTTTAAGAATGGCCTTGCCATTGTGAAACAGAAAGGATCCTTTGGTGTGATTGATCCCAGTGGGAAACAAGTGCTTTTGCCACGATATGAAGCCGTAGAAGTATTGCCCCACCGAAACATTATCATTAAACAAAACAATCTGGTGGGACTCTCCGATGCGCAGGGGAAAATCTTCATAAATCCAAAATATGATCAACTGCGCGATTTGAACAACGGTTATATCATTGTTAAACGAGGAGGGAAATATGGAGCTATCAACGCTCAGGGAGTAAGTACAATTCCTCTTATTTATGACTACCTCAGCTACGACGCCTTCAATGACATCTTCCTGGCGAAGGTGAATACGCAGTGGACGGAAGCGAAGCTGTGAGCGGTTATCCGTTATCCGTTATCCGTTAACCGTTATCCGTTATCCGATAATTCGTTATCCGTCCCGATGGCTATCCATGCCCGTCAAGCTAAGCAATGAGTAAGCGATAAAGATGGCTATCGGGATTCGTTAGTCTTTTTCTTCTCCGAGAAATATGGAATAAGAAATAAGAATGATTGTCAAGGTCAGTGGTACGCCTTACCACTTGAGGTTTGATGTATCCGCCTATGAAAAACAAACTTTGAACTTTGAACATGTAACCTCAAACCATCTCAGTCCTTCTTCGGTCCCGTACCGCTCTTTCCCGACCCCGAAATCGACTGCCGCATCTCCGTATCAGACTGTATATTCTGCATCCTGTAATAATCCATGATGCCAAGATTTCCTTTTTCAAATGATGATGCAATTGCCTTGGGAATTTCGGCTTCTGCTTCGATAACCTTAGCTCTTGCTTCCTGCGCTTTTGCTTTCATTTCCTGATCCAGGGCCACCGCCATTGCACGGCGCTCCTCGGCTCTTGCTTCAGCAACCTTTAAATCAGCGGATGCCTGGTCAATCTGAAGTTTTGCGCCAATGTTAGCTCCTACATCCACATCTGCGATATCGATGGAAAGAATTTCAAATGCCGTTCCGGCGTCTAGCCCCCGCGATAATACGAGTTTGGAGATCTTATCCGGGCTTTCCAGCACTTCCTTATGTGATTTGGCGGAACCGATCGAGGAAACAATCCCCTCCCCTACACGCGCCAGGATCGTATCCTCACCTGCTCCACCAACCAATTGCGCGATACTCGCACGAACCGTTACGCGCGCGATAGCAATCAGCTGTATTCCATCCGAAGCTACGCCAGCAACCTTTGGGGTAGTGATTACTTTCGGATTTACGGAAATCTGAACGGCCTGAAATACGTCGCGGCCCGCCAGATCGATAGCAGTTGCTTGTTTGAAACTCAGACTGATGTTCGCTTTATCGGCGGAGATTAATGCCCTGATAACATTCGGTACATTGCCACCAGCCAGGTAATGCGTCTCCAACTCGTTGGAAGAAATCTTCAGCCCTGCTTTTGTTGCAGTAATCAGAGAATCAACAACAATGCGGGGTGGAACCTTCCGAATTCTCATGAATACCAGGTCAAAAAGCCCCACTCGCACACCGGAAAACACTGCCGTGATCCATAGGTTGACCGGAACAAAATAGAGGAAGATGAAGAATAGAATGATCCCGCCAAAAATCAATACGAGTAAAGAGACAGCTTCCATGGGCATAGTTAGTTTGTTAAAGGTTCAACGATTATCTGATTGGACTGTATTTGTACGATCTTAACTCTCGTTCCAACTTGCAGGAATGATCCTGTTGTTCTGACTTCAAAATTTCTATCTCCGAATTCCGCGGTGCCTACGGGGCGCAGATCCGAACGTGTGGTACCCTCGTCGCCGATGCTTAAACGACTAAGCATTCCTTCATTCACCTTGCTGTCGATTGAAGACTTGTGCGAAAACCTCGCCCAGGCGCCAGATCGAAAACTGAAGAAGAAAGTACCTGCTGCTACGGCAGATGTCCCCAACAGGATATAAAGCCCGACATCACTTCCAAAATGGCGATAGCTTATAACGATCCCGACGATGGTAAAGATCAAACCCAATAGTCCGACCACAGTCGTTCCGGGGATAAAGACCAGCTCAACTACAATCAGACTAAGCCCGATTGCCAGCAAGGCTATAATAATTATCCACATGACCATGAAGTACGAGTTTTTAGGACTACGAATGTGAGGATTATTTTCCTAATAATCTAAAGAGAATCAGTATGCGCGGGCGAACAAAACCCGTTGTTGCGACGGCTTGCCGGAGTAAATGCAAACGCCGTCTTCGCGCTTCGCATCGAGCGGGATACACCTTATGGTTGCTTTTGTTGCGTCCTTGATTGCATTTTCCGTTTCAATGGTACCATCCCAATGGGCAGACACAAAGCCGGTTTTTTCGTCCAAAACCCTTTTAAAATCATCAAAAGATTCGACTTCTGTGATCATACTTTCGCGGAACTTCAACGCTTTTGCATACATGTCGTTTTGGATCTGATCCAATAGTGCGGGAATGTCCGCTTCAATTCCTTTTAGCGATCGTGATTCTTTAGTCTTCGTATCGCGGCGGGCGACTTCTATCGTATTGTTATCAAGGTCGCGGGGCCCAATTGCCAGTCTGATGGGTACTCCCTTGAGTTCCCACTCGGCAAACTTGAATCCAGGCTTGTGCGTGTCACGGTTATCGAATTTAACGACATAGTTCTGACTGCGGAGAGATTTAATGATCGGCTCCACCGCTTCTGTTACTCGTTTCAATTCTTCATCATTTCTGAAAATAGGCACTATCACCACGTGAATCGGTGCAAGCTTGGGTGGCAGGATCAAGCCATCGTCATCGGAGTGTGCCATAATCAACGCACCGATCAGCCGCGTGCTCACACCCCAGGAGGTACCCCAAACGTAGTCAAGCTTTCCCTCCTTCGTGGCGAATTTGACGTCAAATGCCTCGGCAAAATTTTGCCCTAGAAAATGAGACGTTCCAGCCTGGAGCGATTTACCATCCTGCATCATGGCTTCGATACAATAAGTCTCGATAGCACCGGGGAACCGCTCACCTTCAGATTTTCGACCTTTAATCACCGGAAGCGCCATAAAACTCTCCGCAAAGTCGGCATACACATCAAGCATTTGCTCGGTTTCACGAATCGCTTCATCTGACGTTGCATGAGCGGTATGACCTTCCTGCCACAGAAACTCCGATGTACGCAGGAACAGACGTGTCCTCATTTCCCACCGCACAACATTCGCCCATTGGTTGATCAACAAAGGAAGGTCTCTGTAGGATTGAATCCACTTCTTGTAAGTATTCCAGATGATTGCCTCGCTGGTCGGCCTGACTATAAGTTCTTCTTCGAGTTTGGCCTCCGGATCAACGATGAGCTTGCCCTTCGATTGAGGGTCGGATTTAAGCCTATAATGCGTCACAATGGCGCATTCCTTGGCAAATCCCTCAGCGTTCTTCTCCTCGGCCTCAAACATGCTCTTGGGCACAAAAACGGGAAAATACGCATTAACGTGGCCAGTGTTCTTAAACATGGTATCCAATGCCTGTTGCATCTTCTCCCAAATGCTGTAGCCATAGGGTTTGATAACCATACATCCGCGCACATCGGAATGCTCCGCCAGGTCTGCCTTCTTAACAAGTTCGTTGTACCACGATGAATAATCTTCACTTCTGGTCGGTATTTCTTTCCCCATGCCTTGGTATAATTATTGAGCTATTTTTCTAACGAAGCGCAAATATAAATTTACTAGGAACAAATACTGCGTAAATTTTGTAGCTTTATCAACACTTTTAAAACGTTTTCACGTTTCACTAAGAGATGACTAAAATTCTTAAAGATATGAAAAGCAAAGTGGCGTTATTAAGCTTGGTTTCATTGCTGTTTACTTTTGCTTCGATAGCTCAAGAGATAGAGAATGACGATATGTATTTCAATTCAAAAGACCGGGCGAAGCTGAATGAAGCGAAAGCTAATCAGGCTTCTTACACGGCCAGTATAAAGAAGGCAAAGAAAGAAGTTGCTGTTGAGGAAGAAGTTTCGAACCCAACAGATAGTTATTCGGCACGAAATGTGAATCCGGAATATGAAGCGCGTACTAACTCAGAGAGTGCTCAGGCAGATAATGCGGATTACTTCGATAACAATTATCAATATAACAACGCAGCCCAGTTCAATAACTGGAACAATAATTTTAACAGATGGTACTCGAGCCCATGGTATGGTGGTAATTACTATGACCCGTTTATTTCCTCGTGGAATAGCCCTTACTACGGAAGCTATTATGACTCCTGGGGAAGCCCTTGGCGCAACCCATATTTTCGTTCCGGATGGTCGAGTTCATTTAGCTACCATTGGGGCAACTCCTGGAACTATGGTTGGGGCATGAACTTTGGGTTTGGCAATTACTATAACCCTTATAACTCCTGGGCATATTCACCATACTATGGATATTCGCCGTGGGGTCCCTCCTACTACGGTGGTTGGGGATATGGCGGATGGGGATATCCGAACGTTATCATTGTCGAATCCGGAAACAAATACGGTCCTGCGTATGGCAAACGTGGATCTCGCAGCAGCGAGTTGAGCAGAGATTACGTTAACAGAAGTGGCCGCGGTTCCAACCGAGATATTTCAAATCCTGATACGAGCAGGCCTATCACAGGTGGGCGAGTGGGCACAACGACCTCGCGCCAGGCTGATTACTATAATCGCACCTGGAGAAACCAGTCTCAGCAGAATTCGTCGTCTTATGATAACAGCTCCCGCGATAATTCAAGTCCGAGCAGGTCATCATGGGAAAGCAACACGCGTAATTCATGGCGGGATTCTAATTCCGGTGGTTCCAGCTCGAGAAGCTACGACGCGGGTCGCAGTAGCACAGGCGGTTCATCCGGTGGCAGCGGAGGTGGGTCCAGCAGTTCAGGTTCCCGTTCCTCAGGTCGCGGTCACTAAACAGCAGTAAACCTTTTAAATTGAAATCAAAATGAAGAAATATATCTTCATAGTTACCCTTATGTCTTTTGGAATCGGAGCTATTGCCCAGGATTTCGTAGACAACGCGCTTCTCTTCAGCAGAACCAGGCCTACGGGCAGCGCTCGCATTCAGGCATTGGGTGGAACGCAGGTTTCCCTTGGCGGAGACTATAGTTCTGCATTTTCTAATCCTGCAGGTCTTGGCATGTATAATCGGTCTGAGTTTACATTTACTCCTGGTCTTACAGTGAACGACATGTCTTCAACCTATCTCGGAAACAAGACAAGCGCATCCAAATCAATTTTCAATATTCCTGGCGTAAGCCTGGTTTATCGACATGAGTCAGGTAGACAAAATGGATTTATCGGGGGAAGCTTCGGAATATCAGCGACACGAACCAACGATTTCAACAGGGAGTTCAGGTATCAGGGAACCAATAGCGACAACTCGATCATCGACTATTTCATTGACGACGCATACGGACTAAATCCTGAATCTTTTCTATGGCGCCCAAACCAGAGTCCCGGAGAGAATTTTCGGTCGCTGACCGGCCTTGCCTATAATAATTTTCTTATAGAAGACTTCGTCGAAAACGGCCAGTATGCATACCGTTCTGTTTTAAGTCCGCTACCAGAAGAACCAGGCTTCCCAGCAGAGATCAGAACCATTGACCAGGAAGAGATAAGCGAATCCAAAGGCTCGCAGTATCAGTGGTCAATTTCATATGGAGCCAATTTTAACGATAACTTCTTTATCGGGGCTGGGTTGGGAATTACATCTATCCGTTATAAAATATCGCAGATCTTTCGCGAATCCAATTTTCGCTATAGCGAAGATCCTGACTACCAGCCAATAGATAATTTCAACACCAATGAGTACTTCGATATCCGGGGAACAGGCGTAAACTTTACCATCGGAGCAATCTATCGACCGGTAGATTTTTTGCAGGTAGGCGCCTCGTTGGTAACTCCGTCTTTTTACAAGATCACAGACACATATAGTGCACGGATAACAAGCGAATGGAATTATTTTGATGATCCCGACAATCCTAGCTTCCCTGAACAACGCGATGTCACTGAACATTTTGAGGATATCCCTCTGATATCGGAGTACAATATCTCCACGCCGCTTCGTGTAACCACTGGCGCAACGTTTATCTCCAAGATGGGATTTATCTCGGCAGATGTTGAATTTGTGGATTACTCCAAGGCAAAATACAATTCCGATATCACCGGAGATTTCAATCCTGAAAACGATGGTATCAAATCTGCCTACAAATCTGTGGTGAACTATCGAGTAGGTGCTGAATATCG
>CAMLER010000162.1 GCA_946478915.1 uncultured Chryseolinea sp. | reverse complement strand
GAATCATATCTGACCACATTGAATTCACCTTTTGTCAGTGTTCCTGTTTTATCAAAAACCAGCGTTGTTATCTTTCGGGAATTCTCGAAGGCTGTTCTGTCTTTGATAAGAAGTCCGCTTTGAGCAGAAACAGCTGTTGATCTTGCCACCACAAGAGGAACAGCTAATCCCAGTGCGTGCGGGCAACAGATAATAATAACCGTAACCATGCGTTCCATGGCGAAAGCCAGATCCCTGCTACTGGCAAACCAGACAATGAATGTGACTGCTCCCGACACTAATGCAATTATGGTTAGCCACATGGCGGCCTGATCGGCTAACAATTGTGTTTTAGACTTTGCGGCCTGGGCATCTTGTACGAGCTTGATTACTTGTGCAAGGTATGAGTCTTTTGTTCCGTGAGTCACCTTCACTTTCAAAGAACCTTCACCGTTTATCGAACCTGCGATCACTTTGTCATTGACCTCTTTTTCAATAGGTTTCGATTCACCAGTTAGCATAGACTCGTTGAGATTGCTTCGACCTTCAATTATTTCTCCGTCAGCAGCAATTTTTTCACCAGGCTTTATCAAAATTATATCACCAGCTTTTAAAGTATCGGTCTTAACATCCATGACATGTTCTCCGTGAACGAGGTGTGCATCGGCTGGCATCAGTTGAACAAGAAGTTCCAATTCTTTCGATGCATTCATGATGGACTTCATTTCGATCCAGTGTCCAAGAAGCATGATCAGGATTAGCGTGGCCAGTTCCCAAAAGAAGTCCATTCCTGAGAGGCCAAAAATGATTGCAACGCTATAGGCATACGCCACAGTTATTGCAACCGCTACCAACGTCATCATGCCTAGTGTTCTGGTTTTTACTTCTGATACCAGTCCCTGCAGGAAAGGCCAACCTCCATAGAAGTAAACAATTGACGATAGTACAAGCAGAACATAACCTGAACCCCTGAACGACCAGTCTACGCTCAGCCAGTGTTGAATCATGGGAGAAAGGGCCATGATAGGAACTGTTAGTATCAACACCACGTAAAAACGTTTTTTGAAGTCATCTATCATTCCAGCGTGATGGGAATGCCCACTGTCAGGGCCGTGATCATGGCCATGCATTTGATGGGAACTTTCATGCGACGAATGGTCATGGGTTGCATGGTGATGTTTTTGTCCGGACTTGTTTTCTTCCTTTACAGGAATGAGGTTCATCCCACATTTAGGGCATTGACCAGGGCTGTCCCTGACAACCTCCGGGTGCATTGGACACGTATAAGTAGTGTTAGATTGGGGGTTCATCTGCGATTGGGGTTAGCCTACCAGGATCAACGTCTAAAACCAATATCGGGATTTGTAGATAAAGTGTTTAATGTTATATAATTCCAATCCGAGTGAATTTAAACCACAAAGGCGCAGTGACACAGAGTTACGTCTCCTAATTCTCCTGTATCCTCAACGTCTCCGTGGTTAACAAGACGCGTTGGAAACAAATTAATTATAAGCGGATGGTTAAATATAAGATGTTCAAACCCCAGGCAGTACTCCGGGAATACATCAAATTCTTTTGGAGTTTGGAAGCGGTAGTTGAGCCACATGAGCCTTTCATTCATCGCGCATTACCTGACAATTGTCTTGAACTAATATTTTATTGCAAGGGAAAATTGTCGATAAGCTCGTTGACAGGATCGGAAGGACATACATTCACATCGGGGCTATTCGGACAGGCACAAAAGTTCCGCCAATTCAAGGCGGATTTCGACTTTAGTCTTTTCGGTGTCTACTTATATCCATACTCGCTCAAGCATCTTTTCAATTTGCCCGCAGATGCGCTAAGCAACGAAAAGGTCGATAGCAAAACGCTCTGGGGTATAGAAGGAATGGTGCTTGAGGAGCAGGTGATGCTAGCAAAAACAACTGAAAGAAGATTAAGAATCGTGTCTGAATTTTTTCTTCGTAAGATTCGATCGTTGCAGAGATATGAGTTGGCCTTTTTAGAACGGATAAGGCAAGTTTCGGATAATAATATAATTCACCCCATCGCATCATTCGCGCACGATTGTAATTTATCGAGAAGGCAATTTGAACGCAGGTTTAGAGAACTTTCAGGATTTAGTCCCAAGGATTTTTTCGACCTGGTGCGCTTTAAAAATGCTATCAGTGAGATGGAAAAGGAAAAGCTACCACTCGCGCAGATTGCGATCAATGCTGGTTACTATGATCAATCTCATTTCACAAATGAGTTTAAAAAGTTTTCCGGATACACGCCAAAAGAATTCGTTTTAAATCATCATCCTGAAACAGATACCCGAGCCACGAGGGACTTTAAGCATTAGAATGTCGCAAATTTCCAAGAGTGCTTATTACTCAAGGCCTTCATTTGCAAATGTGTTTTACAGCAATAATATAACTTAAAATGAACAGCTATGAATACTCTCTTTGATGAGCCGGAAAGCGTAAGCATTCGATACATCGTGAGCAATGTGAATACTTGTGTCGATTTTTATACCAACCTCTTCGGGTTTAAGGTTATGATGAATCCACCAAGCGGATTCGCGATGTTGTCAAAGGGCAACATGCGCCTCTTGCTGAACGAACCTGGTGCTGGTGCGGCCGGACAATCGATGCCGGATGGTACTGCGCCGGAGCCGGGAGGATGGAACAGGTTGCAGTTGCAGACACACGACATTCATGCTGCGATAGATTTCTTAAAAAATAAGAATGTGAAATTCAGAAGCGATGTGATTGCCGGCGGTGGTGGTAAGCAAATTTTAGCACTCGATCCCTCAGGAAACCTTATCGAATTGATTGAGCCGAAGCGCTAAACGGACTTTCTGTTACTGATGCGACCGATCACATTTGATAGCCCATGAGCGATAGGACAATTGCAACTTCACCACAGATGCCTCGCAACAAATACTTTTTTTATTATAAATCGATTGCAAAATGAGACGACTTACTTCAAACATTTCTGTCATTACCTTCAACACTATCATTGCTATATTGACTTTGTCGATTGACGCGTCATTCGGGCAAACTGGGGCACAAGACAACAATAATGAAAATCATGAATACGTCACGGGGATTACTTCAGCACGTGCGAGATCACTGGTCGGTACAGTTATCGGATTGGTTAGCCTGGTCACTGCGTTGTACACGAAAGCTCAAACAAACAAGAATGCAAAAAAATCTCGTACGTGGGGCAACTGGGCATTGGTGCTTGGAATTGTTGCGATAGTGCTGAGCATTATTCACTTGGCTTCAACTAACGGAGATTTTGGAACAGGAGGAGGGAAGGCAGGTGCAATCGTCGGGCTGGCCCTTGGTTTTGCCGGCGCAGGTTTAGGCGGATATTATAAAACGCGAGCGAATGGTAATTGACCCTGGTCTCAGTTAAAAATTTACATTTACATTCGGTGTTGAATTGTGCATCGAAAAGAACTTTATACTGGGTGAGTTGTTGTCTGATTAAGAAGATTTTAAGCCGTCAGGGACTTTTAACTCAATGCTAATGGAAACAATAATAAAACCAGGCGAACGTGTAAGATCAAGTACCTCGATTTCTCAGAATGAGAAGATTGACGAAGAAATTGTGTCGAACATCACCAACTACCACGAACAAGGCGCCGCGGCCATCGAAGCCCGTATAAAGGAATTGGATAAGAAATGGGACATCGAGCGGACGCTTGAAGTGAATGCTGGTCTGATAGGTCTCACGGGCGCTGTCCTCGCCCTTACTGTCGATAAACGATGGGCCATTTTGCCGACAGTTGTTACATCGTTTCTGGTGCAGCATGCAATACAAGGCTGGTGTCCGCCACTGCCCCTGTTTCGTGCCATGGGCATAAAAAGTCGACCTGAACTGGACAGGGAGAAATATGCTTTGAAAGCGCTAAGGGATGATTTCGAAGAGGTACATTCTGCATCTGAAGCCTGGGAAGCCGTAAACAAATAATGTCATGACTTACGATATCAGCAAGATCGTATCAATGTCTTTCAAGGACACGGTCGATCGGATTACCTCCGAACTGCAAAAGGAAGGTTTCGGAATTATTACTGAGATAGATCTGAAGTCAAAGTTCAGCGAAAAGCTTGGCAAAGATTTCCGGAACTACAAGATCTTAGGAGCATGTAATCCAAAGTTAGCATTCGAAGCAATTCAGAAAGAAAGTCATATCGGTGTTATGCTTCCCTGTAACGTACTCGTGCAGGAACATGAAAGCGGTGAAGTCGAAGTGTCGGCAATAAATCCGATGCAGTCGATAGGTGTTGCAGGTAATCCTGAGTTAACTTCGTTGGCTGAAGACGTGACAAACAAATTGAAGTCAGCTTTGGAGAAAATTTAATTTAAAGAAGCAGCGTGAAGAACTTTGAAAAAACACGATTCGCACAATTTATGGCTTCACCTGCAGGCCGGATCACCAGAATTGTGGTTGGGCTTGGCCTGATGACATTGGGTGCCACTCAGGGCTCGAATAAAAGCAAAAATTTCTTGTTAGCCTTAGGTGCAATCCCTTTGAGTGCTGGATCATTTGACTTCTGTCTGATTTCACCCTTATTCAAGGGTCCGTTTTGGGGACACCAGATAAGAAGCACCACGCAAGGCTTAAAACAAGCTAATTAACCGTCAGCTTTTTTCTGAAAGCTGCAAAACAGAAAATTCTGAAATGTTTGGAACGGAGTGATGTGATTTTCTGTAATGCATCTGAGTTTGATAAAAGCTGAGTGAAGTGTAGAACTCAACGATTCCTCTGAATATTGTTTGATTTGAAGTCCACTGCATTTCTCTGGTCCGCTTTCCGAAAAGGTGCCCATCGCCATAAAACCGTTTTCAATGAGATATTCTGAGGCAACAGAAATATACTTTTCTATTTGAGATTGCTCGGTAAGAAAATGGAATGTCGCCCTGTCATGCCATACCATATATTCCCTGGACGGAAGAAATTCGGTGATGTCGGACACAATCCAGTTCACCTTTGACGCATCCGCACCAAGCCTTGCCTTCGCACGATCAAGTGCTTTCTCGGAGATGTCAAGCACTGTTAAATCGGTATAACCTTCTTTTATCAGGTAATCAACCAATTTGCTTTCACCGCCACCGACGTCAATTATAGGCGCCTCCTTTGGGACGTTGAATCCCTTCAGAAAAGCTATGGATGTACTGGGAGTATCTTGCGTCCAGCTGAATTCTTCGCTTTTCCTGGAAGCATAAATATTTTCCCAGTGCTGTTTTCGATCCATAGGTTTAAGAAGCTTGTGTCAACGACAATTAGTTCTCATTGACCACGTGATTACCTGCGTTTCTCCACTCGGTCATCCCGCCAGAAAAGTTCCTGACATTCTTAAAGCCGTGTTTAGCAAGGATCGAATAACCTATCGTTGCTCGATCACCTGACTGACAATGAATAATTACTTGTTGATCTTTTTTGATCTTATCGAGGTTCTTTTCCAGAGTGCCGATAAACAAATTATCCGTTCCTTTGATATGGCCCGCTTTGTATTCGGATGCTCCCCGAAGGTCAACAATCTGCGTATGGTTTGTTTTTAAAATATTTTTAAACTCATCCATTGAAACGATGTTACTTTTCGACAGGGTTCCACCATCATTTACCCAGCCATCAACGCCATCGACATAACCGACAATATTATCCATACCGATACGCATCAGCTTTCGTGTCAGGTCATCAAGCGCCGATTCATCCGCGATAAGTATAAACGGTTCTTCGTATGAGACAAACCAGCCCATCCACGTCGAAAAGGCAGTATTGCCCTGGATGTTGATTGTACCGGGAATGAACCCCTTTGCGAAATCGGACTTCGTCCTCGTGTCGATAACTTTCACGCCCTTGTTCAAAGCGTCCTGCAACTCGGCAATAGATAGCTTATTCAATTTTGGAACTTCGGTAAGCAGCGGTCTGTCGATCTTGTTCAGCTTCTTCATCATTGCAAAATACTTAGGCGGTTCGGGCTGATCTTCGAGTAAATATGTCGCGAACCCCTTCTCGTCACTGTCATATTGAAAAGCCCAGTTACGCACCTTCTCATAACCAACGGTAGAGCTAGGTACTGCTCCCAAAGCTTTTCCACATGCGGAGCCTGCACCATGTCCTGGCCACAGTTGAACGTAGTCTGGCAATGCAGCGAATCGTTTCAACGATTTGTACATTTGCTTCGCTCCAATATCCTGGGTGCCAATCATACCCGCAGCTTTTTCAAGAAGATCTGGTCTTCCAATATCGCCGACGAACACAAAGTCACCGGTGAAAACCATAACAGGTTTATCAGACGCGGGTAGATCTGTGAGCAGGAAACTAATGCTTTCGGGTGTATGACCTGGAGTATGGATCACTTCAATTTTAAGGTTACCAAGTTTGAATTCGTCACCATCTTTTAAACCAACATGATCGAATTGGTATTGCCAATCAGGACCTCCTTCATCCGAAAGATATAATTTAGCTCCCGTGAGCGCAGCTAGCTCTCTTGATCCGGAAAGAAAGTCGGCGTGAATATGAGTTTCTGCAACGTGCGTGATCTGCATGTTGTTTTGTTTGGCGATCTCAATGTAGGTATCTACATCGCGTTTAGGATCAATCACCATAGCAACACCATGTTGCTGGCATCCTATAAAGTAACTGGCTTGTGCCAGGCTTTTGTCATATACATGCTGAAAGAACATATCCTCTATTTCGTTTAGTTTTAGCAAAGTTCGTCAATGAAGTCGGTCCGTTCCGTGACTGTAGTTACAAAACAATAATTTTATCGTGGCCATGCATTAACACCGCCTTTGAGATTATAAACGTTATATCCCTGTTCGGCCATTATATTGCATGCCTGCGCACTGCGGCTTCCGCTTCTGCAAAAAATGAAGTATTCCTTCGACTTATCGAGCATTGAAACTTTCGCCTCAAAACTAGGGGACATAATATCGATGTTCCTGGCACCAGGAATTGTGCCTGCGGCGAACTCTGCGGCTGTCCGGACGTCGATTAACACTGATTGATTACTCTTGTTGAATTCTTCCTTGAAATCCTGACCTATGAGCGACTTATAAGCCTTCGTATCAGATGAAAAGATGTTGAACATATTTGTTGCTTTTAGATTGTTAATGATTGATTTATAGTGCAAAGTTCGTTCATTTAAAATGCCAGTTCAGTGACAGGTGTCACAAACGATCTAATTGTCATGTCTGCTTTTTGAAGGGGGAATAGGGATAAGGATTAAGAATAAGGAGGAGCCTTGCGCTTGTCTGCATGTCCTTATACTGTCCTTGTCCTTATACCTTATTCCTTATCCCTTCTACTGGTCAAACAAGAATTCCGTGATAAATATCACAATATCGCGAGAGCCTAGGTGCTGAAATATCTGATCAAACCGACTGCGCCCAGGATCAAAAGTACACCACCTGGTATCATCCTGATCAGCTTGCTTTGTTGAAAAACGCCCGATATTTTTTGGGCTGATACTGCCAGGATTGTTAAGAGCATCATCGCACCGACCGATGTTCCAAATACATAGCTGTGGATCAGCCATTGAGAACTCAGGTCAATCCACCCTTCAATTTTTAAATACGCAGTGACAGCAACCCAGAATGGTATAGCCTGAGGGTTGAGGACGCTCAATACGAAGCCTCTGCGAAAACCGCTTTCCTGAAACCTGACGGAAACGTTCGACGGCTTGCGTGTAGCCCATAAGCTCACAAAACCAATTGTGGTCATCACGATTGCGCCGGTCAGCTGAAAGTTTTGTGTAATTGCAGGTGATGATGTAATCCAGGATTCAAAGACAACGGCGATCCATGCATAAGGATATTCTACAATGGCCACTGCAAGTGCGAAACGCAACGCGGTCTTAACCTTGTTTTCTAATCCAAGTTGAAGAACGAGAATATTTAGCGTGCCTGGAGGTATTGAGCCGATGAAACTAAAGATCATCCCAACAAGAAAAACCTGCACTATCATCCGGCCCTATTATCTGAATTCATATCCTACACCGATCAGCTGAGTTAACAGCGTGGCCGGAGCGTCAGTCGCTGTCGCGCGACCCTCAAGCTTCGGTGAAATCGGCGAGTGGACAGCGAGATATTCCTCAATGACTTTATGGAGCGTAACGCCCAGCACTTTAGGTTCTTTCACATTTTCTATCCGGCAAAGGGTTGTGTCAGGGTCGCCATCTCTTTCGCATGCTATTATAGTGTACGTGCGTTTTAGATCGAGTGGCTCTCCCTTCACTTTTATCCAGTTCACTCGTTTGCCTTTTTCATTCTCGATGGTAAAGTTCAATTCCATCCCCTGAAATCGAACAAGCCATCCGCCGAATCTTTTGGCGGGATCTTTGGCGAATGCGTTATGTAACTCAGTTTCGAAAAAATCCCTCAGTTGTTTTCCGGTAACTTTTCCCTGTTTTGCCTGACTGTCATCTGGCATCATGCTCCATAGAAAATCAACAGTGATCTCTGCCTCACCTGTTTCAGGATCTGGAACAAGCGGGGGACAAAACCGAAAGCCGTTGCTCAACGCAATATCAGGATTGAACTTCCACATGATCGCGTCGGTAAGAAAATTATCCATCGGGGTTTCGATGACATAGTATCTGACCAATGGAGTTTTGGTTGTGCCAATAACGCGATCTATCTTCTCTCTGTATGGTTCACGAACTTTATTAACAAGTGCTTTCATTTCTTCATCTTCCTTGTAACGATCCGGGTCAACATCAAGAAGTTGATAAGAGTGCTCTTTTACTTCTCCATTTTCAAATGCAATATCAAGCTTTGCCACAAACGATCCGAAAGCTCCCGGCTCGGTGACCTTTGCATACTCCCGTTGCAACGGTTGCCTTACGCGCTCATGTGTGTCGGCTCCGAGAATATAATCAACACCTTTCACAAACGGCATATCCGCCAGGCCCACTTGCTGAGCAAGTCCCATGTGAGTAAGCAGAATCACCATGTCACATCTTTCCTGTTTTCTTAATACTTTAATATACTTTGCGATATTTTTTTCAGGATGTGTGAACACAATTCCTTCGCTATATGCAGGTGACTGACGTTTTGGTGTCAGCGGGTCGTTGTATCCAATGAATCCAATCTTAAATCCGCCAATGTTTTTGATAAAGTAAGGTGGAAAGATGAGATCGCCGTTCTTGCTGCCGGAAGATTGATGATACATGTTTGCGCATACCTTGCTGGCGGTGTAGCCAGACATGTCTTTCATCATAATGTCCTTACCATATACGACTTCCCAGTTTCCTGGTAAGACCAGATCGTAATTGAGGTTATTCATTAACGGGATTAAAGCGTTTCCTTTGCTGAAGGATGCGATGCCGCTACCCTGAAAGCAATCGCCACCATCCACAAGCATGGTGTTGGCCGGGTTCTGCTTGCGGAGTTCATCAATCATCGATTTGAGAACTGCATAGCCGCCACGTTTTTTATAGACCGGTTTTCCATTCTCAATAAAGAA
>CAMLER010000161.1 GCA_946478915.1 uncultured Chryseolinea sp. | reverse complement strand
GGAGGAATGAACTTCCAGGTGTGATGTATGATGCCAGAAAACCACTCTTATATTCGTTCTTAATTTTTATAATCGCTGGAATAATCGGCGCACTGTCAACCACGCACGACGATACATTTGTTCGGCTTATTCTCGGTGATGGTTACGTGAACATGACCCTTGAGAATATTAAAGCTGGCAATCCAACGGCTGTATACTCCACCAGCGACGAACTAGCGATGTTTTTCTTCATCACCTGGAACAATATTTTTGTTTCGTTTCGGGTATTTGTGTTCGGCGTCTTTGCGTCATTGGGAACAGCAATTTTTCTACTGTATAATGGTGTAATGGTTGGTACCTTTATTATGTTCTTTTTCCAGGAGCAACAGCTAAGCCAGGCATTTCCCGTTATTATGCTGCATGGGACCATCGAGTTATCATCGATCGTTATCGCCGGAGCAGCTGGATTTGTAATGGGAAACAGTCTATTGTTTCCAGGGACTTATTCACGACTGGAGTCTTTTAAGAAAGGAGCCCTTAAGGGACTTAAGATTGTGATGGGACTTGTACCGTTTTTTGTCGCGGCGGGTTTTATTGAATCATTTATTACCCGCTATGCATTTATGCCGATAAGCATCAAAGTACTTATCATCGGTTTATCGGCAATATTGATGATATATTATTTTGTGATCTATCCAATTCGTATTAATAGGTATGACAACATTTAATGTAATAGAATTTCATCGGAAGCGAGATTTTAGCCGAAAGTTGAATGCCACTTTCGAATTCATTAAACAAAACTTTAAGCCGTTGGGAAAAAGTCTTCTCCTGATCGCCGGTCCACCCATTCTTATCGCCAGTTTGATTATGGGTTCATTTGTTTCTGATTTGACCAGCATCAGTACAAATCCGTCCAATCAGATTGAAGGAATAGAAACCTTTTTCAGCTCTCCAATATTTTGGTTGGAGATTGGTTTGATGGTTATGTTTTATACGGTTGCAAGTGTAATGAGTATTGCAACCGTTAATAACTATCTCTTATTGTATGGTGAAAAGCGGTCAAACCTTATTGAAGTATCTGAAGTATGGGATAGGGTTCGGGCCACTTTCTGGATGTATTTCCGAAGCATGATCCTCTTTATTGTGATGTTGGTGTTAGCATACATTGTTCTTGCAATACCTGTTGGTTTTCTGGCAATGCTCTCTCCAATTTTAGTTGTATTCGGCGTTATTTTTTTCTTTTGCGCAATAGTCTACCTCCTTATTGCTTCGTCACTGACGTTCATTATTCGTGCCTGCGAGAATAATGGATTCTTTGATGCGGTTGCCCGCTCCTTCAAATTGGTAAAGGACAAATGGTGGAGCACGTTTGGCCTTGTCATGATCCTGTACATGGTAATGTTCGTAGCGTCCATGCTTTTCATTCTTCCGTGGCAAGTGATCTCTGGCGTATCAATGTTTCATAGCCTTTCTACAAATACCTTTGAGGAGCCATCAGCAAGCTGGCAATTGTTGACCACAGTAATGTTATCGCTGCAATACATTATCCAAATGATGCTCGCTTGTTTGCCGAACATCGGCGTGGCTTTTCAATATTTTAATCTTGTTGAAATGAAAGAAGCGAAGGGTTTGATGACACAGATTCAAACGTTAGGTCAGCAGACTCCGCCAGCGACTGCGCAAGAAGAACATTACTGATAGCAGTTTCGTGAAAGCCTGCGCGATATTAATACTTGTCCTTTTTCTTCCGGATCATTCCCACGGTCAGCAGGCTGACTCTGTGAATGCAACTCTTGATTCTGCTTACAACTATTTTACCGACCTGATTGACAATGGAGAAGATTCCCGTGCCAGGGCAGATACGTCGCGTTTAACACCAAGAAGTTTTGACCGAACGCTGTTAGAGGAACTTAAGGCAGATCCAGATCTCAATTACAAAGAAACACCAACGGTGGCCGAAACTTTATGGGATAGATTCCTTGCTTTACTTGGTGACTTGATCGATTCATTTTTCCGAAACGCCGTTACGACGGATTGGGGAAGGGTTTTTACATTCGTGATCGGATTAGTATTGGTCATTGCACTTATTATGACAATACTAAAGGTTAATGCATTCCGGATTTTTTACAAAGGAGAGGGGGAAAGCGCAGTTAGCTATAATGTGCTTGATGAGAACATTCATGAAATGGATTTTGATGATCTTATAGCCGAAGCTTTAGCCAGGCGGGATTTCCGTACCGCCATCAGGATATTATTCCTAAAAAGCCTGAAACTATTGTCGGACAAAGATCTTATTCAATGGGAGCATGGAAAGACCAACCATGATTATTTGGCCGAGCTCAAAAAGGATGATTTAAGAAATGGATTCAATGAGTTGAACTATTATTTCGAATATGCGTGGTACGGGAATTTCTCTGTAAACGACGAGATGTTTAAAAGAGTGCAACAGATTTTTAAGGACTGGAGCGGCCGGATTCAATGAGGAAAGATTGGAAATATATCCTCTACATTAGCCTGGCGTTCGGACTCTTTGTCGGAGTGAAACTGATGAGTCCCAAACAACACAACTGGTCCGTTACATTCGCTCATAATGACAAAAATCCATTCGGCGCATACGCATATAGTAATTTATTGCCCGGCATATTTTCAGGAAAAACTATATCACATTCCTACAAAACACTTTATGAGCTTAAGGATTCACTTTCAGCAGATGAAAATATCATCATAATCAGCTCAGTATTCAGCGCCGATAAAGAAGATACTAAGACCTTGTTGCAGCACGCCGAAAATGGTGGATCAGTCTTTATTTCGGCAGAATATTTTCGGGGACATTTTAGTGACAGTTTGGAGGTAACGACCTATGACTATTTTTTCAAAGTGGGTGGCATCTTCGATAATGAAGACAGTGCTCATCTAAAGTTTCTCAATCCGGCTCTGGATACTTTGAAAGAGTATTATTACAGAAGAAATAATATTCACAACTATTTCAGTCAGTTTGATTCGGTGCGTACCACGGTGGTTGCAATGAATGATTATGGGTATCCTGTGACGATCCGTATTGCCATTGGAAAGGGAAATCTTATTCTAAATTCGACTCCATTGGTTTTTACAAATATTTATCTGCTCTCAGCTCACAATCATGAATTCGCCGCCGGTACGCTATCTTTTTTACCTTCTGAAGATGTGACCTGGACTGAATATTATCATCTCGGACGAATGGAAGCGTCAACTCCATTGCGTTTTATTTTGACAAATGAGCCACTGCGATGGGCTTATTACATCACTATCTTTTCTATCCTGATATTTATGTTTTTCGAAATGAAAAGGCGTCAGCGTATCATTCCAATCATCAAGCCGTTGGGCAATTCGACGCTGGATTTTGTCAGCACGATTGGCAATCTGTATTTGCAAAGCGGCGATCATAAGAATGTAGCGGAAAAGAAAATACATTTTATTTTGGAACAGATCCGTACAAAGTATTTGGTAAACACATCTGTGTTGGATGAACGATTTATTTCGGCGCTTGCGAGAAAGGCAGGAAAGGATGAACAGGAAATAAGAGGCCTGGTGCAGATGATAATAGAGGTTCGATCCAAAGAAAGAATTTCTGCCGAAGAATTAATAGGCCTCAATAAAAGTATAGAGAAGTTTTCGGGTGTAATTTAAAGGTATCATGGAAGAAAGAATGTTTGAGAATCGGGTTGACCTCACTGCGCTAAATGAAAGCATTAGGAAGATTCGAGAGGAAATTGGTAAGGTAATAGTTGGCCAGGAATCAATGATTGATCTGTTGATCACATCAATCTTAGCGGATGGGCATGTTTTGATTGAAGGTGTTCCCGGGGTAGCAAAAACCCTGACGGCCAAACTTTTGTCGAAAGTTATCTCTGTAAATTTTTCGCGCATTCAGTTCACACCCGATTTGATGCCTTCTGATGTATTGGGTACTTCTATCTTTAATGTCAAGAAATCTGAGTTTGAATTTAAAGCGGGTCCGATCTTTTCTAACATCGTTTTGATTGACGAAATAAATCGTGCTCCGGCGAAAACGCAGGCTGCATTGTTCGAAGTCATGGAAGAGCGCCAGGTAACGGTTGATGGAACTACGTATGCTATGGAGCATCCCTATATGGTGGTTGCTACTCAAAATCCGATAGAGCATGAAGGAACCTACCGACTACCAGAGGCACAACTTGATCGTTTTCTCTTTAAGATTCGAGTGGATTATCCGACCGTTGACCAGGAGCTTGCTATCATTAGCGGGCACCACCAACGTAAGGGTATGAGTCCTGTATCCGAGGTTGAGTCAGTGCTGACAGCACAACAAGTTGGTGTGTATCGCCAGGCAGTCCAGCAGCTTTATGTTGAAGACCACTTGTTGCGATACATCGCACAGATCGTCAATGAAACGCGCAATAACCCGTCGCTTTTTCTAGGTGCTTCACCGCGGGCCTCGGTCGCGCTGCTCAACGGTTCCAAGGCTTATGCAGCCGTTAATGGTCGCGACTTTGTAACACCGGAGGATATTAAGTTCATTGCCATTCCAGTATTAAGACATCGTATCATGCTTACTCCAGACAAAGAAATGGAGGGAATTACTACCGACGAGGTCGCAACTGAAATCATTAACAAAATCGACGTTCCGAGATAGCGTGAAATTTCTCAAACCTGTATATCTCAATAGCCGATTGTTTGTTGCGATTTTTATCGTGATCATGTGCTTTATTGTCGGCTTCATCGCAAGCGATTTCTTCACGCTGATTTCAAAGGGACTGCTTTTTTTGTTGTTTGCTTTTATCTTAACGGATCTCATACTGTTGTTCCGCATTAGAAAGGCAATAGTGGGCGAACGCAGGGCGCCCGAAAAGCTTTCCAATGGCGACGACAATGAAATTGCGATTAAGGTACAGAATCTTTATCCTTTCAAAACTGAACTTGTCATTATTGATGAGATTCCCCACCAGTTCCAACGTCGCGATTTAAATTTCCAACTACGCCTGGACCCAAGAGAGGAAAAAGTGATCCGCTACAATTTACGTCCGGTAAAACGTGGTGAATATTCTTTTGGCGCCGTGAATGTTTTTGCGCGGTCACCATTGGGTCTTTTATCAAGAAGGTTTCGATTCTCCAATGATGCTGTCGTTCCCGTCTATCCATCCTACATTCAAATGCGGAAATATGAATTGATGGCCATCTCAAACAGGCTCACTGATACCGGCATCAAACGAATAAGACGCATAGGGCAGAATCGCGAATTTGAACTTATTAAGGAATATGTAAGCGGTGACGATTTCCGTACTGTTAACTGGAGGGCTACTGCTCGACGAAACAGTATAATGGTAAATCATTATCAAGATGAAAGATCCCAGCAGGTGTACAGCCTTGTAGATAAGGGCCGCGTAATGCAAATGCCGTTTAATGGACTCAGTTTACTTGACTATGCTATCAACGCAAGCCTTGTCATCTCGAATATTGCAATAAAAAAATCGGACAAGGCCGGACTGATAACTTTTCAGGATCGAATCGGATCAACTCTTCCTGCATCGAAGCAAAACGGGCAAATGTTCCGCATGATGGAAACTTTGTATAACCAGAAGACTGCATATCGGGAGTCAGACTTTTCTGCTTTGTATGCCCACATCAGGCGAAAAGTGACGCAGCGCAGCCTTTTATTGTTGTTTACAAATTTTGAATCGATACATGGTTTGCAAAGGCAAATGCCCTACTTGAGCAGCCTCTCCAATCTGCATCTTCTTGTAGTAATCTTTTTTGAGAATACTGAAATGGAAACACTGCTGAGCAAGCCTGCCACGAATCTTAAGGAAGTTTATCATAAGGCTGTTGCCGAGAAATTCAGTTACGATAAAAAGCTAATCATTAAAGAGCTCAACAAGCATGGTATTCAGGCATTATTAACGGCGCCTGAGCACCTTACTGTAAACACTATTAACAAATACCTTGAATTAAAAGCCCGGGGGATGATTTAAGCGCAATTTACCTTCCATAATCTTGTGGTATTAATCGTACTTTTAGTTCCCTTATAATTTTTTATGCGTTGGAATTACGCCTGGGTCTTGATGATTTGCTTACTGATTTCCAGCCAGGCTTTGGGTCAGACCAACAAATTCAGGCTGCCACCTGGAACTGGCCCAGCGGACTACGAGGCTGGTATGGTTTGGGTGAAAGTCAAGTCGGATTATCGGGATACATTTCTAAATACTCCTGCTGGTCGAAAGGCACAATTACCCCAGGGAGCTCGTGTACAACCATTACTGTCTCAGGGCTCCCGAAATAAAAGCGCAGCGCGTCTCGCACCCCGGAAAGTCCAAACCGATATTTCGTGTTACTTCAAGATTAGCTTTGACAAGAGTTACCCGGTTGAGGAATTTGTCAATGAGCTACAAGCAACTGGCTATTTTGATCTGGTGGAGCCGCTATTTACCCATCGGGCCTTTTTTACTCCAAACGATCCGGCTATAGGCAGTCAATATTATATTGATCTTATCAAAGCCGATGATGCATGGGATGTAACGCAGGGGAATTCCTCAATTGTGATAGGCATCGTTGATACTGGCGGCGACCTTGATCATCCTGATCTGCAGAACAACATTTTTATCGATCCAGCCGATCCAACGGATGGCATAGACAATGACGGGGATGGTTATATTGATAATAACCGGGGCTGGGATTTTTCCGGAGCAGACATAGCCCTCATCGGAACTCCGGGCTTTCAGGGGGATAATAACCCTTCGGTGTCTTCAGGTAACAAATTTGGCCACGGCACTATGGTGGCAGGCTGCGCCAGCGCTTCAACGAATGACGGAGTAGGCATATCGGGGGTTGGCTTCAATACAAAATTGTTGTTCACAAAACACTATGCCGACAATCAGCCGGATAATTCGACTTCGTACTCGTCCAATTTATACGAAGGATTATTATATGCTGCCCTGCATGGCGCCAGGATTATCAATTGTTCGTGGGGGAATAGTAACCCTAGCGGGATTGCACAGGATATCATTAACTATGTAACACTTGAATTGGGATGTCTAGTTGTGGCGGCAGCAGGAAACAGCAACAGCGAGAGCCCACTTTATCCTGCGGCCTATGATAACGTATTATCGGTCGCATCGTCGGATGAAAATGACTTGCGCTCATGGTTCTCCAATTATGGGCAAACCGTGGATATCATTGCGCCAGGTTCTAACATTTACACCACTAATTATGACAACGGCTATCGCAGTGATTCAGGTACATCGTTGTCGGCACCACTCGTAGCCGGCGCCGCAGCTTTGGTATGGGCACACAATCCCACGTTTACACCGCTTCAGGTAGCGGAGCAGTTGCGGATTTCTGCGGATGAAACCTTTTATTTGAACAACGCCGGCTTTGAACATAAGCTGGGCAGGGGACGTCTCGATATTGCAAGGGCGTTGACGATTGAAAGCCCTTCGATCAGGGCGATAAATCAAATCCTTGTTAATGATGCAGGAGAATAACCAGTACACGGAGAATCGGCGAATCTTTCCTATGATTTTATAAATTATCTGGCTGCGTCTTCATCTGGTCTTGTCGTTACTGTTTCAAGTTTGTCGCCGCATTTAACAATTACTCAGGGCCAATTCATGCCCGGTGCCCTTAACTCTTATCAAACAAAGAGCAATGTGTTAAGTCCTTTTAGACTAACATTCGTGCCCAATACTCCCATTGATGAACCGGTGGAAGCCCTGATAACTTTCACCGATGGCGATTACCACGACACCCAATTGGTCACCTTCATCATGCCATCATTTATTGACATACACGAGAATAATATTGCTACGACTGCTACATCCAATGGCCGTATTGGTTTTACGAACACCCAAGGTCAGAACAATGGGTCGGGATTCGTTTACAACGATACGCAATTGCTTTTCGAGATGGGTTTAATCATGGGCACTTCGGACACCGAAATATTTGACAACGTGCGAGCAGCGCCCGGATTATACAATCAGGATTTTACATCCACATCAAAAATCAGAAAGTTTACGCCGGGTGAACGGTCCTTTTCCGAGGTGACGACTTCGTTCATGAATGCCGCTACAGTCGGGTCTGAGTCTTTGACAATTTCTTTTAGAAGTATGGTTTGGAAGGAAGATCCTTTCAACAATTTTGTTATTCTGGAATACAAAATAAAGAATACAACCAGCAGTGCTGTCGGGAATTTCCGAATGGGAATTTTTGCGGATTGGGATATTGCGTCAAATGGAGGCAGCGATCGGGCAGGCTGGGATCCAGACACACGACTTGGATATGTCGCCCCGGCACAACCCTCTGCCCTGCCGAGAGCTGGAATTCAGGTGTTAACCGGCGAAGCCGATTACTATGCTATTGATAATGATCATACGCTGGTGGGAAATCCACTTGGGCTCTACGACGGATTTTCTGATGCGGAAAAATTCACCACGCTTTCAAGTGGACTTTCAAAAGTTGAAGCTGGAGGTATTAATGGAACTGATGTTAGCCATGTCGTTAGCAGTGGGCCGTACGTAATTCAATCAGGAGAGGAAATTACAATTGCATTTGCATTGCACGGTGCCGCAAGTCTTTCAGATCTTATAACCTCAGCTCAGCATGCCGATACACTTTACAATTTAACTTTCAACGCTGCAAAACCGATCGTCAGCGATGTTGATGTTTGTTATTCCAACGATGCAAAGCTTAGCGCTGAGGGTGCGACACAGTTCAATTGGTATCGGGAAGCGTTTGGTGGAACTCCCATCTCATCGACATCTGAATTAACAATCAACGATGTAAAGAGTGACACAACACTCTACGTCTCAAATGCGGAAAAAAGTTATGAGAGTCTGCGATCGGCTGTGACAGTCAAGGTAAAACCTGTTCCCATTATAATTGCAGGTGGACCAATAGAGTTCTGTGAGGGGAATTCAGTTATTCTTACAGCATCCGAGGGCAATGAATACACATGGAATACGGGTGCCAAAACGAAAGAGATTGAAGCAACTTCGGGCGGTAGTTATACCGTTGCAGTTAACGACGGAACGATTGAATGTACCTCAGGTCCGGCGGTAGTTATTGTCTACCCATCACCAATACCAGAATTTACTTTTTTTGCCGAGGACGAAGGGGAAGGATACATAGCAAATTTTTCAAATGAAAGCACCGGCGCCTCGGAGTGGCTATGGGATTTTGGCGACGGATATTCCAGTGAAGAAGAAAATCCGAGTCACACCTACGAGATGAAGGATGAATACACAATTACGCTCACGGCCATTTCAGCCGAGGGTTGTGAAAAGACGACTTCAAAGCCGCTTGGTCTCGTAACAGGGTCTGAGACATCATTGGACAGAGTTGTATCACTTTTTCCTAATCCGGTAGTGGATGATCGACTCGTAATCAACCGTTCAGACAATTCAGAATTGCTTGACATAAAAATTTTCAGTTCCCATGGTAGGTTGATACGTTCCACAATTCTTGAGCAGAACAT
>CAMLER010000160.1 GCA_946478915.1 uncultured Chryseolinea sp. | reverse complement strand
TTCCGCGCCACAGTCCGTTGCCAGAGTGTTCCGGACTTGGATTTCCTGCATATGCTGTATCGAGGATAATTTTCGTATCTGCCTTACCGTCTTCATCAATATCTTCAGTTAACCACAATGACATATTTTCGACGATCAGTGCCCCGCCAGCAACCAAAGCAATTGCCCGAGGCATCACGAGACTATCAATATAAATCTTGCTTGAATCCATTACACCATCGCCGTCGATGTCTTCAAGAATAGAGACTCGTCCAACAGGTTCGTTTTCTCCTTTCCCATCTATGTCGGGCATAAATCCGCGCATTTCCACCACCCACAATCTTCCATCCGGATCAAAGGTCATCACAACGGGGTCCTGTACCAGCGGTTCCGCGGCGATCAATTGAATTTGCAATCCCTCTTCAAGCTGAAAGCTTGCGTGTTCCTGCGCTGGAGTTTTTTCAGGCGAGGGACCTTCGTCGTTAAATTCAGTTTTGCCACAACCAAAAAATAAGATGCAGATCGCTGCAAGCGCACGCGAATAAGAATGCTGTGAAGCAATCCCAAGATGCAGCGATCCGAATAAAACTTTGGTTTTTTTCAAGGGGGACCTTAAACTTTGTTAGGATCCGGATGAACCCATGGTTTTCTATAAGGCCGTTGCAGTAGTGCGGTAGCTTCTGCATCGCCGACGATCTGACGTTTCTTCGGATCATAAACAATAGGACGGCCCGTTTGCATCGAGATATTGGCAAGGATACAGGCTGCCGTCGAAATATGCCCTTCCTCGATATCCGCTACAGGACGTGTTCCTTTTTCAATCGCAGCCAGGAAATCAAGCATATGCAACCTTGTGGCTGGAGCCGCATTCAATTCGATACGTTCCTCAGTGACATCCTCCGGATACTTTTCTTTTTCGTACACCACATCCTTATGAATCTTGCTTGCATTTTTATCTACAGGTATGAAGTCATATTGCATTGTACTGGCAACCAGGGTTCCTTTATCACCATACAGTGTGAACGACCATGGATATTCCGGATTGTCGGAGGTCCCCCAGGTTCGGTGCTGCCAAACACAATTGAGCTCCGGATATTCGAATACAGCGGTTTGAGTATCGGAAATATTTGACTTCGCTTCTTTTTGAACATATATGCCACCGTTGGATGTGATGCGTGTGGGCCATCCTAGTTTTAACATCCACCGGACAGTATCCAACATATGCACGCACATATCGCCGGTAATTCCGTTGCCATATTCCATAAACGCACGCCACCACCTGATATGAGGAAGTCCATCATACGGCCGTAGCGGAGCGGGCCCGGTCCACATTTCATAGTCCAAAAAATCGGGTACGGGCTCGACAGGCGGATTCGAGCCGTTTCTCATATGAAAGTAACAGCACATTTCAACGTGCGACACTTTTCCCAACAACCCTGCGTCAACAATATTTTTTTTAGCCTCAATGAGGTGAGGTGTACTTTTGCGCTGAGTTCCGACCTGAACAACCTTATTGTATTTTCTTGCCGCAGCTACCATCGCTTCACCTTCCATCACATCCACGCTAATAGGTTTTTGCACATATACATTTGCGCCTGCTTTGACTGCATCGATCATCTGCAAAGCATGCCAATGATCTGGTGTCCCGATGATTACGATGTCCAGCTTATTCTCTGCCAATAGTTTCCGATAGTCACCGTACAATTTTGGTCTCTTTCCTGATTTCTGTCGTTTGCTCACCAGGTCGGCAGCAGCAGCGAGTATGTTTTTGTCGACGTCACACAATGCAATTACCTCAACGGGCGCAACCTGGATCAACCGGAATAAGTCATTTTTCCCATACCATCCCGTTCCGATTAACGCAACCCGCAGTGGTTTTGACTGACTGGTAAGATCCATTGCATGCGTGCCAAGTGCTGATAACGCGAGCGATGCGGACGCTCCTTTTATAAAATGTCGCCTGTTGAGGGTAAAGTTTTCCATGTTGTTAGGTTGTAGGTTTAAAATGTACTGAGCCTAAATTAGAGCGAATAATTTTCCCAGACAATATGTCGTCACATCAAGGGATTTGTTCGCGTAAATACTCCTGAGGACAATCGGGAGTATGGCTGGTGAAAAATGTATTCGAAAACAAGCTCGAAATTGTGGGGTCATCGAAGTGATGACTTAGAAAAGATTTGCATCTGGCGAGCAGGCAAAGTTCGATAAGAGCGAGTTTAGCGACAGTACTTTTTTATTATTATGGTTCTAAATGCAAAATGTAAATGTTCATCCGCTTTGCTCAATATCTTCTAAGAGAACCTGCGGCCTGAAGTTTCGTTGTGACTTGGCGCTTTGAGTAGTTTGTACGACGGAATCTGTGCCCGTCAAAGCACTGTTAACGATTTTTCTTTTTTATCGGCCGCTCCAGTTCGACATCCTTTGCAGGCTTATCGATCCGAAGCCCTTGAAACACTGGATGCCGTATGCTTCCGTCGTCAGTAATTTCTGTGTATTTCACATTACAAACCAGCTCAGGCTGAACCCAGGTCATATCCGGTGTTTGTTTTATAGGTACATCCAATGGTGATGTCTTGCGAATTAGCTTTTTTAGTTTCGTGTGCAGCTCTTTCAGACTTTTGTCGGTGAAGCCAGTTCCGACGTTTCCCACCGAGACTAGTTTTCCCCGTTTTCTAACGGCCAGGATAAGCGACCCGAAGGAGCTTCTAGAACCTTTGGGTTCCGTAAAACCAACAATGATTGCCTCCTGAGTCTGAACATTTTTTATTTTAAGCCAATCAGGTGTTCTTTTGCCAATATAATACTTGCTATTCTTCCGTTTAGCAATCATTCCCTCCAGGTTCATTTTCTTCATTTCCTGGAAAAGCGCTTTCCCCTCAGAATCGACGTGGTCACAATACAAGATGATTTCAGATTTTGGTAGCGCGTCTTTCAGAAGCTTTTTTCTTTCGACAACGGGAAGGCTAGTGACATCCTTTCCATTAAGATACAAAATGTCAAATACATAATACTGAATAATGAATTTATCGTTGCTTCGATAGTTCTGCAGTTTCTGAAAATTTGGTCGGCCCTTCTCATCAAACACGACAATCTCACCATCGATGACTAGCTTCTTTTTTATTTTTTTTAAGGCATCAAAGACTTTGGGATAAGCCTTGTCAAACGTTAAGCCGTTTCGTGAATATAATTTGTTACTGTCTCCGTCAACTTCGGCGATAGCGCGATAGCCATCCCATTTTATTTCGAATATCCATTCGCTGCTGTCAAAGGGAGGGAGGTCCGACAATTGGGCTTTCATTGGCTCTATAAAAGAAGAGAGCTTGCGACTTCCTTCAATTCGTACGTATTTCATAAAGGAAAAGTAATAAAAAACCCCGCATGGCGGGGTGAAGATCTTTTGAAGGAATTAACAAATCAGTAAACTACCAGCTTATCACTGCTGATATCAGGCGTCCTCACGATCATCATTCCTTTGAACCGGTCGTTCACGTAATGTTGAAGATCTTCCGGGTCGATGAATTTCGTGAGATCAAATTGAGAATTGATTAATAAGTAGTGCGGCTTCTTGTTAAAGCTGCTGAAATAATCCTCAATCAGTTTGTATACCGTTTTGTAAAACTTCTCCTTGTCCATATGTCTTTGAATATTGGTTTCTATTTTTCCCAATAGAAAAAGTATGCCAGTGAACAGCCTCATTTTTCTATGAAATTCGCCGGTTTGTCTGGGTAGAATGCACCATAGCTGAGGAAACATTTCCCGCAAATCAGACCGGTTTCTTACATACAATTGACCACCCGATTGTAACCATTTGACGGCAAAAAAGGCCTTTTAACCGTCCTTTTCGCACAGGGGTCCTTGAAATCTGCAGGAATTTCAAATTTTCTGTCACGGTAAAAGGGCGTAAATTGTCATGAGGAGAGAGTCGGATCCTTATGCTACACACAAAAGATCTTTTATCGGTCAAATCGGGGTTTGAAGAATTTAAAGCGATTCTGTTGCCCTTTGCCTATAATATTACTGGCGATTTTATGGCGGCGGAAGACATTGTGCAGGAAGTCCTGACCAAATATCTTCTCGTTTCCAACCCCGCCGTCGAAAACCCGAAGCACTACCTCATTCGCGCAGTCATCAACCGTTCAATTAATGAAAAGAAATTATTGCGCACCAGAATGGAAGATTATCGCGGCCGATGGCTCCCTACACCCATTCTAACGGAAGACAGTATTTATCGCGACGTAGATCAAAAAAAAATACTTCACTATTCATTGTTGGTATTACTTGAGCGACTTAATGCAAAAGAGCGCGCAGTCTTTATTTTAAAGGAAACATTTGACTTTGAGCATGAGGAGATCAGCGAGATACTTGGGATTAAAGTGGATCATTCCCGTCAACTGTTAAAACGGGCAAAAGAAAAAATTTCTCATCAGAAAACAACGACTATCCCTCCGAAGTCGAAAAGTGTACCGTTCCTTGAAGACCTCGTTGAGGCAATTTCGAAATCAGACATCCCGCGGACCAAGCTTCTTCTTAGCAAGGATGTACAGTGCATGTCAGATGGTGGCAAAGTGAAAGCGGCGCGCAACATGTTGACGGGACAGGATCGTGTTTCCAAATTCCTCAAAGCTGTTTATGGCAAATACTATCCGGAAGGCGCGGAATGGCAAATAGTGGAAATAAATTATCATCCCGCGATTGTATTTACCTTAAACGGCAAAATATTCAGATGCATTATTTTCGATATAAGAGATGATGTCGTTCAACAGGTATTCATTGTTGTAAATCCTGACAAACTTAAGCTGCTAAAATTATCATAGGTGTCACGCGGCCCTGGCATAAGTTGTCTTAAGGGAGAACTAAAATTAACAAACAATGGAACCTAGAATAACTTTTGCCGAATTCCCCGAGGGCTTGTACCCACTGATGAAGAATATTGAGGTGTACTTGAAGAAAACAGTACTCCATCCTTTCATAGGTCTTATAAAGATGCGCGCATCACAGATAAACGGGTGCGGCTATTGCCTCGATATGCATTACAAGGAATCGACAAAGCTTGGAGAAACCGCTCAGCGACTATACCTGCTACCAGCCTGGAAGGAATCACCGGTTTATACTGAACAGGAAAAAGCTGTTCTAAACCTGACCGACACGCTGACAAAAATTTCTGAGAAAGAACCTGAAGAGGTTGAAAGGGCATACGATATTATGGCTAAACATTTTTCGAAGCAGGAAATTGCAAACTTCGTGTTAGCCATCTGTCAGATCAATTCGTGGAATCGACTTTCAATAACATTTGGGAACATTCCGGGGAGCTATCAACTGGAATCAATCGAAACAAAAAAAGAGGTGCTTTTATAGCACCCCTTTTTTTAACTATTGTGAAGATAGTTATTCTTTATCCTTTTCCTTGACAACATTTCCGTCAGCGTCGAATTTTACCTTCTTGGTTTCAGCACCATTGGATAATTCAACAGCATAGAAAGTCTTGCCATCTTTTTCTTTCTTCATTGCATTTCCTACTGTCCAGCCAGAATAATCCTGACCTTGCAAAGCTGATTGAATAGAAGCAGGAAGTTCACTAGCTGCGATAGCTTGTCCGTCCTGATCTTGGCTCATTTCAGTTGCAGGAGCAGGGCTAGCTACTGATGCTGTATCTTGTGCAAGAACTGCGACAGATCCAGCTGTCATAAATGCGAATGCTAACAATAACTTTTTCATGGTGTTTAGTTTTTTAAGATTTAACATTTTATTTTTTTGAAGTCTTAATCGTCTCCGTGCTCCTTAAACGAAAGAACGTACCCGAATCTGAACACCTTGTAACGTATTGATTAATAGATACTTGTAAAAATGGTGATGGATGCCAATCACAAAAAAGTATGGAAAAAGTCTACAATTCAGGGATAAAAAGATACAGAAGCTGTCAGCTTACAGCTGACAGCCAACAGCTTTTGTCTGCGGCCGATAGACATTCACCCTGTTGCAGAAATCTTCCAATGTTGCATGCTTCAATTTTCCACTCTCGGTACGCGACCAAACCCTATCACTAAAAGTACGTGTCGTTGGCAGAGCTGAATGCTGTCAGCTGATAGTTAATCCCACCTTATTCCTTATTCCCTATTCCTTTTCTCATAACTTGACACAATAGGACTATCAGAATTGATAATTCATCACGATAATAACCCGATTTTATTTGTACGGGTGCTGTGAAGTCTTAAACGAATCTAAATTTGTCAGATGCGCTACGTCCATTTGATTTTCGTAAATCTGCTTGGGTTATTTTCTTATGCTCAGTCAACTGAAAAATCTACGCGTGCGGGTGACGTCGTTGTAGAACCACCGACATTGATCTGCGCAGGCTTTCAATGGAAAATAGAAGGCGATGTAAACCGCAATGCATCTGTCGCTGTCGCCTTTCGAAAAGTGGGAGACCTATCGTGGAAAGATGGATTGCCGCTGCTGCGAATTGGCGGAGAGAAGATTTACGGTCATGAACAACCATGGGTCTACACGACACCTCATATGTTCGCTGGCAGTCTCTTTAACCTGGATCCGGGAACAAATTATGAGTGCCAATTGAAACTCAGCGATCCCGATGGAGTCGAGGGCCGGACAGAACAAATTGTGAGCTTTCGAACTAAGGAAGAACCGCAGCCTTATGAAAAGGGAAATGTGTATCATGTATACCCGCCGGGATTTAAAGGAAAAAAAGAAAGACCCGCCTTTACCGGTTTGAACGAAGCTTACTATGGTGGAGGCAATACTGGCGACTGGTGGAATGTGCCAGAGCCGCGCGTACGAGCAGGCGATATTATCATGGTTCATGCGGGACTTTACAAGGGCAATCGTCTGAAATATGCAGATTCCCTGGCGCTGGATTTTCACGGCGCTTATGTGTTAACGCAAAAAGGAACACCGGATAAACCCATTACAATAAAAGCTGCAGGCGATGGTGAAGCGATTTTTGATGGCGATGGTGCCTACCGCCTTTTCGATGTAATGGCCGCAG
This sequence comes from uncultured Chryseolinea sp., assembly GCA_946478915.1. The sequence goes on along the minus strand of CAMLER010000160.1, from coordinate 2,490 downwards.
ACTACCATTATTTTGAAGGCCTCACAATCCGTAATACAGATATAGCTTTCTATGCCGGGCTGAAGCGGGTGATGGGATCAAGTGGTTTGACAGTTAAAAATTGCAGGATGGAAGACATCGGAATCGGTGTCGTGACCTACAATGCTGACTCCCGGGATTTCTATATTGCGGACAATGTAATGATCGGTCGTCATGACCCTGATACGTTGGTAGGTTGGTATGGTTTGGAACATCCGTCGCCGCTAACGTCTTATTACGCGATCAAAGTTTATGGACAAAGTCATGTGGTTTGTCATAACTCTATCTCTCATTTCCATGATGGCATCTGCGTTGATACACATGGACTCCCCGAGGAGGGAAAGCCGCTCTGTAGCTCTATTGATTTTTATCGAAATGATATCTTTAACATGGCCGATGATTTCATTGAAGCAGATGGCGGCGTCCATAACATACGGGTATTTGAAAACAGAGGATTTAACGCGTATCACGCGGCATTGAGCGCACAACCAATTTTTGGCGGACCTGTGTATTTCATTAGAAATATCTGTTACAACGTTCCGGGTACTGCTCTGAAATATACGGTTAGGCCTTCCGGCATTTTTACATACCATAACACATTTATTGCAGATGTCGGGATTGCAAATTTTTCAAACGGTCATTTCAGAAATAATTTGTTTCTCGGTTGGGATAAAAGAAGGCCGATCCTTTCAGGCACAACATTCACCACGTATAGTTCCCTCGACTATAATGGATATGGTAAAAAGGACGGCAGCAAAGCGAATTTTCGATGGCGATACCCTTCACACGATTCATTAAATCATGTGGATGAAAAACAACTGAAATTCCTAGAGTATAACACCTTGAAAGATTTCAGAAAATCGACAGGGTTTGAACGGCACGGCATAGAAGTAAACCATTTGGACCTTATGAATGTACAGATGCCCGATGATTCACAAAAGGGTCTGATTTATCCGATCGATGGTGCTGATTTCAGGCTAAGGCCTAAGAGCAAAGCGATAGACGCGGGGGTAATTCTACCCAATATCAATGATAATTTTTCCGGCAAGGCTCCTGATATTGGTGCGTTGGAAGCGGGACATCCCTCTCCACAATATGGACCAAGAAAATAGATCCGATCATTTCTTTTCTTTCGATTTTGTCTTCCTTCCCGTTTCGAGTTTTACCATAGTTTCCCTAACTGCGATCCTTGGCAGCTCCGGCCCTTTTTCCTTTAAGAATTTCTCGACACTTGACCTGTTATGTTTTATCATGCTGCGGAGGATCCACGAAATCGCCTTCGTAATCAGGACGCTTTTTTCCGATTTGAGACGATCCACATTTTCCAAGGCTACCTGCGAAAGATCCGCATCTTCAAATTGACTCAAGGGCGAACAGAAGAATACGATTGATGCACGTCGCTTGCTAACGTTCTTACTCTTCGAAAATTTAATCAAAAGTGGTTTCCACTTTACCCATTGGTTTACAATTTCTGTTCTGGTGTACTTACTGGTGCATACTGCATCAATTTCAGCCCAACCCTCAAGCTGCTCCAACCATTTATCAAACACCTTAGGGTCAAATGTGCGTTGCTCTTTTTTGGAATAGTCAAGCAGGAGCCCGGCCATCCATTTTTCCGTCGACGATTCCCCGTGGATCAGGTCATCCAGGACAGCAGCAAATTCTTCAGCGCCGAGATCTGCGTGGGATTTTATCCATTGTTTTGCAATGCTCCGAAGAAGCCCGGCGCTTATTGCGTAACGCGGATGCTGATTACCTAAGTAGTTGTCAAGGTATGTATGCTGGGTTGGTTTGCCCGATTTTTCTTTGATTTGTCGAAGAATCTCGCGGTGAAACGGGCTTTTCATATACTTGAAATAGTTTAAATTAGGCGAGTATAATCCGGAGTCGTATTAAATCCAATGTTGCGTAGTTTTTTTAATGTTTTGTTGGTAATCATTGCTATTGCTACGCACGCACAATCACTGGTTTCCGTGCAGCAAGAGGCAGCACAGTTTAAAAAGAACTTGTTGGAGCATCACGTCAGTCCCCGGCCTATGGACGATGCATTTTCAAGAGACGCATTCGACCTTTTCTTAAAACAGCTGGATCCCAATCGCCATTACTTTTCCCAGCAGGATATAGCTCAGATCTCAGCGTATAGAAATATGATCGATGACGAATTAAACGGGTCATCCTGGCAGCTCTTGCCTGAAGTTACGAAGCGTCTTGCCAAAAACCTCCGAACAGCGCAAACCATTATCGAGCAACAAACGGCTAAACCATTTGATTTCACCACAAATGAATTTTACTACAGCAATCCGGAATGGCCTGCTGATGAAAAAGAAATGCACGCTCGCTGGTTGCAGCATTTGAAATTGGAGACGCTGAATGAATTGATCCGACTGAAAAAATCTTCGCGCGCAGTTAACGATGCTAACTTTTTAAAAACGAAAGAGGCCAATGCCCGGAGCACTACAAAAAAGTCGGCGA
>CAMLER010000159.1 GCA_946478915.1 uncultured Chryseolinea sp. | reverse complement strand
TTGTACAGTAGACTGTATCCGTTATCGGTTATCCGCTATCCGTTAACCGTTATTCGTTATCCGACGGGCGCGCGCGAGAGCTTTTTATTGAAAAGTGGGAAGCGATAAATCGGCAGACGATTAACGATTAGCGTATAACAGACGAAGTGAAGCTACTTTGTAGTCAATACTTCCAGAAAACTTTTGAATTCGTCGGTATCGTAGTTTGCTGCTCCAGTTTCCTTTGTTGCAATTTTGCCCTTAGGATCGATGACAAACGTAGTAGGGATTATTTTAACCATTAACTGATCGGGTAAAAATTCATGTGGCACATATACGGGGAAAGTGTACTCTTTATCATTAATGAAATTCACCACCTTGTCGAAGTCTTTTCTTTCATCGACCGCTAGCATAATAAATACGATTTTTTCTTTGTCAACCTTATCATACATCTTTTGTATGGAAGGCATCTCTATCCGACACGGTCCGCACCAGGTGGCCCATACGTTGAGAAAAATTGTTTTGCCTTTAAAGTCATTGAAATCAATAACCGTTCCGTTCAAATCTTTGATCTTGAAATTGTAATTAAAAGATTTTACAACAGCAGGTTCTTCGGTGCTGGCGTTCATGGCCCCCGTTCTCAACAGCAAACTACCAGTGACATGTGATATCCCTGAAAGCAGCCCTGTGTAACGCAGGAACAGGAAAACCACGACGACTATGACCCACGGTCTAAGCGCCTTCCAGACGGTTCTTATTTTTTGGTTGATAAAAGTCATTTTCGTTCGGCGAAGTCCACAGTGTTTCGTTACTCTAATCTCTTAATTTTAACTAATTTCGAAAGATAAACGAACTCTCTGATGACAAAGATAAAACTGTTTCAGTTCATTTTTCTGTCATTGGTCGTAATTTCAGCGTACGGGCAGAAAGTAAAATACAAAGATATCTTCGCTTTGCTAAATACGAAGCGATATGAAGAAGCCGAACCTTTTTTGAAAAGGTACCTGAAAGAGACCAATGATAATCCCAATGCATTCATGTATATGGGTGTGATTTTTCAGGAGAAGTCTGCGAAAGATGATGTGTTGAAGCAAACAAAGAGCGCCGTGGCCAATATGGATTCAGCCATTTTCTTTTATGATAAGGCATATAAGTCGATAACGGAAAAGGAAATTAAGCGCAACAGCGAGTTCTATCAGGCATACAACCGGCGCGATTTGCGAACAGGAGAATTTGGGGTCAAACTTTCAGATATCCAATTTGACCTGGAAAAGAGGATGGAACGTCTTCGGGAGAGAATAGACCGGGTAAAAATGGTTAAACACTACTTCACGCTAGCGGATACGTTGTATAGACGGACGAACGCGCTTTTTCGTAAAATAAAATCCGAACACCCTCAGGAGCAATCTCTTTATTTACAGGCTGATGAATCTACACTGGAATCGCTCACCGCATTAGCCCTTAGATTCGACTCCTGCGTAAAGGTTTTTGAAAACTATCGCTCCAGTTCTACCACCATTGGGCGAACGGGCTATGATCAGGCACTCTCTCTTAATGAAATTCACAATTACGCCGCCGATGGTGAAACCGGTGCAAATTTCTTTTTAGATGAAGTAGAGGTTTGGAATTATAAAAAATTTGCAGAGAAAGTTAAAGCTGGCATACAAAAAGACATAATACCCATGCGGGAATTGTTGGTCTCTTATGATGCGGAAATTAACAAGCTTAGGGAAAAATTGAGCAAAGATTCAGTTTCCGTAAAAAACGACCTTACGAAACTGATTGATCAGTTGTTATTGGAGAAACTTAAGAAATACGATCCGGATCCGTTGCCGATGGATATATTTACCTTAAAGATATCTGATCTGGAGTATCGCTCAACGTTGCTTGAACATAGAACTCACCGCGATTCGGCTGATTTCCAGTTCAGGAAAAAATTACTTCAGCGCGAGCTGATATATCTCAACAAGCTCGATAGCGCAGCGGATAAACTCACTGCTGCGGACATTGATCGCAAGTCGGCGGATTATGAACACTTTATAACCAATGCATATAGCAACACCGTTGTTTTAAAAAGTTACGTGAAAGCCTTGAAAGAGTATGCGGAGCGCGAAAAACGGAAAAAAAACACGGAAGCCCTGGAAATCGAAAATGCTTTGCGATGGGTTATTGCCGGTTCTGATTCAATCCCCGCTATGCCAGACGCTGTGTCATCGAGATATAAGCCATTAATTCTGGAACAGGAAAAATATACGGCTGGATTAATGTATAAAGATTCAGCTGACATCTCCGGATATTTCGCCACGATAGTACCTACCCGCACGGCCGATATTGTGATAAATTTTCCGATTGATCAGCAACACTTTTTAATGGAGGATTCAACCAGCTATAGAAGTATTGTTTATGCGGATGCCGCAGGGCAACTGTATTTTGTTTTGGTTTACAGTGAAAAACGAACTGCACACGACAAGATCCCAACGACACTAGCGAAAATTTACCGCTCTGACGGATTGGCGTGGAGCGTGAACAACCTCATAGAATTCGTGCCATTAGAAATTCTTTTCAAGCCTGAGGCAGGTGAAGTAACGTTAAAAGGGGAAACAGAAGAAAGTATAGTCGATAAAAACGGGAAAATTAAATAATCAGCAACCTACGAGTTTGCGCCAGTCAGAATAACGCATATCAATACGCGTTTTCATCTTCTCATAGTTCTCCCAGCTATCGGTAACGTGATAAATCGACGGGAGAGCTTTAACTAAAATTTCGTCATAATCATTTCTGTAAAGGCCGCCTCCGTAATAATAATAAGTAAACATGTTACCGAGTTTGCTAAACAACTCAAATCCGAGGTAACCATCCCAAATTTCACTGAGGATCGTACATGAGATTTCACGGCGCTTGAACCGGAAAATTTGGTTAGAGGCTTCCTCTTCGAAATATTCAGAATATAAGCCGGTGTCGATAATCCATCCCAGATAAATTCCAATGTGCACGTAAGCTTGCTCTATTGGCAGGGAGTCGGGAAAATTTCCAAGAAAATGGCTCTTGGCGTTGTCATATATCGTTTTCTGGATTTCGGCTTTCTTTTCCATATAACAATGTACTTCCGCGGTATAAGTTACGCAAATGGATGTGCCTTTTTCGCGCGAAAAAAGGAAATTAGGGGATTACGAGATTAAAAGATTGGAAGATTGGAAAATTGGAAGATTTGCGGTGAGGCAGGTTTTAGGCTGACGTTGCGGTTACCATAGACTTCTGCAAGATGTTACAATCGGGTTAGTGGAAGAACAGGTAGCCGACAAAAATGCCAGCGATCATGCCTGCGAGATCTGCGATTAGCCCACCCGTTACGGCGTAACGCGTTTTACGAACATTTACGGATCCAAAGTATAGTGCGAGCAAATAAAGAGTAGTTTCTGCACATCCCCTGAAAATGCTGGCAACATGAGCGACAAACGAATCCGGTCCGTATACTTTTGAAACCTCGATCATCATTGAGCGTGCCCCTTGTCCGCTAAGCGGTTTCAGCAACGCAACGGGAAGCGCCGGGACAAAGTCTGTGTTAAGTCCCATGGTGGCCAATGAGTACCCCGGAAGCTCTGAAAACACCGATGCCAACTAAGATACCAACGAGGAATGGAATTATTTTTACAGACGTTGCGAATCCTTCCTTCGCTCCTTCAATAAAAGATTCGAAAACCGGAATTTTCCTTCGCAAACCCAGTGCGATGAAAGACACAATGATTGAAAAAATTATGATTCCTGTAATGAGAGACGATTGTTGCTGGACAGCCTCAGGGGACAGTCCGGAAAAATAATATACAATGCCTGATATCAGGATCAGCATTCCTACAATGTAGGCAAGTATAACGGGGTCGAACAGATTTATTCTCTGCTTGAGACAAACATAAAGCAGCCCTACAAAGGTGGAGCAAAAGGTAGCGATCAATGTAGGAATGAATATGCTGGTCGGATTAAGCGATCCAAGCATGGCACGATCAGCCATTATGGAGATGGGAATTATGGTCAATCCGGAAGCATTGAGCACTAAAAACATGATCTGCGCGTTTGATGCAGTATCCTTATCAGGATTTATTTCCTGCAACTCATTCATTGCTTTAAGCCCAAGCGGCGTCGCGGCGTTGTCAAGTCCCAGGATATTCGCGCTGAAGTTCATAATGATGGATCCTGTGGCTGGGTGATTTTTGGGTATTTCCGGGAACAGCCGTGAAAAAAATGGCCCGACCAACTTCGATAGCAGCGGAATCATACCACCTTTTTCGCCAATTTTCATCAGTCCCAACCAAAGAGACATTACACCGGCTAGCCCAATAGAAATTTCGAAGCCGGTTTTGGCCATGTCGAAAGTTGATTGAAGCATTGCTGGGAAAACAGTTGTGTCATTAAAGAAAATTAATTTGATAAAGGCGACGACGAAAGCTATGAGAAAAAATGAAACCCAGATATAGTTTAATACCATGCAGCGCTTGTTATGAATACAATGTAAATCATCAGGGTGTGTTTGCCAAATTCAGGATGTGGCATGCGGCAAGGCCTGCGGTTTCTGTTCGCAACCTGGACGATCCCAGGCTTACCTTTTTGAAACCATTTCTTTCAGCCACCAGCAACTCCTCGGAGGAAAAATCTCCTTCCGGTCCGATGAGTGTTACGTAGGAGAGACCTGGTTCTACGATGCGTTGAAGATAGGAGTGATTGTGGTCGTCGACATGTGCTATGAATTTTTGTTCCTCTGTAACTGAGAGTACAAAATCTTTGAAAGATACTGTCGGACGTAAGACGGGTAACCACGCTTTCAAAGATTGCTTCATTGCGCTTATTGCATTCTTCTCCAGCCGCTCCACTTTTAAATGCTGGCGTTCGGTATGGTCGCACACGAGCAGGGTAATTTCATCAATCCCCAGTTCTACGGCCTTCTCAACGAACCATTCTATCCTGTCACTATTTTTCGTCGGAGAAATGGCAATGTGAATTCTGAAATTTTTCTTCGGCTCCGATTCTGAACTATGGATATCAAATGTGCATTGGTGCGGATCTGCATCGGTGATGATGCCTTGATAAAAGACACCTTTTCCATCGGTTACTTTGATCACGTCCCCGTTTCGCTTCCGTAGTACCTTTACAGCATGACGTGACTCATCCTGATCCAGGTAAAGTGCACCTTGGGGGATCAGGGGTTGATAGAAAAGATTCACAGGTTACCGATATTGCTGCTGCAGGTTATCGACAAGGGTAATGTATTCCTTCATCGCCTGTTCCTTTGTTCTTCCCTTCAGTTCCTCCCATGCATCATATTTTGCAATTGCCTTGAAGTCAAAACCTCCTGGCCGCTCTCCTTTGACGTCACCTTCTGTTGCTTGCTTATACAGGGCGTACAGTTCCAGCAATTCTTCGTTTGAAGGGCGCTGCGTAAATTCTTTGGTTGACGCAGCTGCTTTTTCGAATTCTTCCTGTAGCATTTTTTTTAGTTTCAGGTTACACGTTACAGGTTTCAGGTTAGAAGTTTTAGGTTTCCGATATTGAAGGCTCTGCCCAATGGAGGCCAGAACTTTGAACTTTGAACTTTAAACTTTGAACTTTGAACTTTGAACTTTAATCTCTTCCATCAATCGGTACGTACGACCGAAGCGTTGCGCCGGTATAAATCTGACGCGGACGACCGATCGGCTCTTTATTTTCGCGCATTTCCTTCCATTGAGCAATCCAGCCAGGAAGGCGACCCATAGCAAACATTACAGTAAACATTTCTACAGGAATCCCCAGTGCCCTGTAGATGATGCCTGAATAAAAATCAACGTTGGGATATAGTTTTCTCTCGATAAAGTACGGGTCTTTCAATGCAGCTTCTTCAAGCTTCTGAGCAATTTCCAACACCGGATCGTTGACACCTAATTTTCTCAATACATCGTCAGCTGCTTTCTTTATGATTTTGGCGCGAGGATCAAAATTCTTATAGACACGATGTCCAAATCCCATCAAACGGAAACCGCTGTTTTTGTCCTTAGCCTTATTGATCCATTTTTCGGTATCCCCACCATCTTTCTTTATATTTTCCAGCATCACAATTACTTCCTGATTCGCACCCCCGTGGAGTGGTCCCCATAGCGCGTTGATCCCGGCCGATATTGATGAGTAGATGCTGGCTTTAGAAGATCCGACTATTCTTACCGTCGAAGTCGAGCAGTTTTGTTCGTGATCGGCGTGTAAAATTAAAAGTTTATCGAGCGCATCCACGATCACCGGATCAACATCGTATTGCTGCGCCGGTAATGCAAACATCATTTTCATAAAGCGCGCACAGTATTCTACGCTGTTATCCGGATAGTTTACCGGATGTCCCATAGCATTCTTATAAGCCCATGCAGCAAAAGTTGGCATCTTCGCCATTGCCCTTACAATGCTCAAATAAATAAGCTCGGATGGGCGATTTGGATCTAAAGACTCAGGGTAGAAAGCGGTTTGAGAACAAAAAAGAGAGGCCACTACACCCATGGGATGTGCAGTCGATGGAAATCCATCCAGTATCTTCTTAATATCTTCGTGGACGAGTGTGTGCGTTTTAATGTCGTGACTGAATTGGTCGTATTGCTTCTTTGTAGGAAGCTCGCCAAATATCAATAGGTGAGCAACTTCAAGAAAGTTTGATCTTTCGGCCAGGTCTTCAATTGCGTAACCCCGGTATCTTAAGATTCCCTTGTCGCCATCCAGAAAAGTTATCGCACTTTTTGTCGCGCCGGTATTCTTGTAGCCCAGGTCCAATGTGATGGCACCTGTCTTTTCCATCAGTTCACTAATATCGATGGCTACTTCATTCTCTGTTCCTTCGATAAGGGGTAAAGTATATGATTTTCCGTCAATTATCAGTTCACAAGTTTTTGCAGTTTTAGACATGTTAAGGAGTTTATCCGAACTTTTAAATATACAGGCTAGATTGCTGATGGCGAAAAATTACACTAAAAAAAGGATTTTTAATTATTTCCCAGGATCAACGGCATCCCGTCTGCGCCGGACCCAATCACAATAACTTTTGAATTGGGGGACTTGGACAGTTCGAGCGTAGCTTCAATGCCTCTCATTTTCAGCAAGTTATTTGTCAAGCTGTTGTTTATAATGTTATTAGCGCGCGATTCTCCTTCAGCCGCTATTCTTTTCCTCTCAGCTTCGCTTTTTTCTTTTTCCAGCCGGTATTGATATGCCAACGCTTCCTGCTCCTGTTGAAGCTTACTTTCGATGGCTTTCCTGATCTGCTCAGGCAGCTGTATCGATCGGATCAACACTGCCTTGGCATCCACAAAGTTTGCATTCAAGACTTTTTCGGTTTCTGTCTTAACGGTATTCTCAACTTCAGCACGTTTGGTAGAGTAAATCTCTTCGGCGGTATATCGAGCCAACACCTGTCGTGTCATCGACCTGACTTCGGGTATCACGAGCCTGTTAGCGTACTCGGTTCTGAACTTTTCGTAGAGGTGGCCTATCTTGTCGTTGAAGGGCGTATAGCGTACCGTTACATCGACATGAATGGGCAAACCGTTCTTATCATTGATGTCCATTTTCTCTTCTGCTGTCACTTCCGACACTTCGAACACGATAAGATCGTTCCAAGGGGCTTTCATATGAAAGCCGGGCTGAAATATATGTTCCTTATCAAGACCATCCCCAAACTTGTAAAAGATGATACCTCTTTCAGTAGCCTGCAACGTGAAGAATATGCTGGAAGAAATCCCCATCACAATAAAGAGGGCAATAATTCCCAGAATAATAAATGGCAGTAGTCGTCGGTTGTTCATAATTGTATTTGATCCGTTTTAGTTGGTATGATCCTTAAGGTCAATCGTTTTTTAATCAAGATTAAATAAATTAAGCAGATTCTTTTTGAGTGACATCCCTTCGTGACTGTAATCAGGTCGCGCGTTACTATCAAATTCCCGGACTGTTATCATTTCGCAATCCTGAGAAATATCTGTCAACAAAGTTTCCAGCTAGTTTTTCACCGTCGCTGTCTGCGGATCCCATTCTATGATCCGTTTTTCAAAGAAACTTTTGTTGCTTGCCAAAGCCGGCCCACCTGCACGCATTCCGAACAATGCATCTTCTTTTATCGGCGCCTTCTCGCGGATGCCTTTGTAAAAGTTGACATGGTGGTCAACGTCTGCGCTATAACCCTGAGGGGCACGAAATTCAGGTCCTTGTTTTGCCGCTTCTTTAGCAACGTCTTTATACTGCGCCTTATACCATTTTTCAAATTCTTTTTGCTGTGAAGCGCTGAAGGTGTCAAAAGAATCCCATCCTCCATAAGGAGGTACTTTGGAGGTCTTGTTTAACGAAACCTTCACCTCGCTCCAACCCAATGTGATTATTCCATCACTGCCCACCAATCGCAATCTTTCACCGCCGCCGCCACCATCGACAAAATTTACGCGCATCTGCAACGTGAAGGCTGGATGTTTATCGGTGGCCGGGTAGTCATACAAACCGGTAATGATATCAGGGACATCGCGGCCATCCTTCCAATAGCGCAGACCTCCCGTGGCATAGATCCTTTCAGGTCCGTTTGAACTGAGAACTGCGTGTAAACCGGAAAAGAGATGGACGAAAAGATCCCCCGCTATACCTGTTCCATAGTCCTGATAGTTGCGCCACCTGAAAAATCGAACCGGGTCATATGCAACTTTCGGGGCATCGCCGAGGAATTTATCCCAGTCCACCGTACCATTATTTGCATCCGTGGGTATTGAATATTGCCAGGCTCCGTTAGGCCCCTGACGATCATTCCAGGTTTCAACCAGTACAAGTTGACCGATCACGCCGCTTTCATAGATTTCGCGCGCTTTATCCGTTACGATCGAGCTGACGCGCTGGCTTCCGACCTGCATAACTTTACCGGTCTTCTTTTGGGTTTCGATCACTGCAGCGCCCTCGTCCAGCCTATGCACCATCGGCTTTTCGCAATAAACATGCTTTCCTTTGTTCATCGCATCGATGGAGATTCGATCGTGCCAGTGATCGGAGGTTGCTATGATAACAGCGTCAATATCCTTTCTATCAAGTATTTCGCGGTAATCCTTCGTTACGGAAAGCTCCTTCCCAAAGACCTCTTTTGAACGTTCCAACCTTCCGCTGTAGAGATCACATGCAGCAACCAATTTTACGCCGGGCACTTTTACAGATGTTTGAGCGTTACTGAATCCCATGATGCCCATACCGATAACAGCAATGTTTACCTTATCATTTGCCGAGAATTTTTTCGCCGGCGAAAGGGCTTCAATATACTGCTCAGGGCGTGCAATGATAGTGGATGGTACACCGGTAATAATTGCACTACCTAAAGCCTTTTTAATAAAACTTCTTCGCGATTTTTGTAAATAGTCCGACATATTATCAAATGGATTTGTTATAGTGAGGGAAGTTACGACTTTTGTCTAAATCCCAAGAGATCAGGTAAATCAAAGGCGGAAAGGAATGAATTTCAGTTTTTTTAAGAATAAAAGCGTTGCT
>CAMLER010000158.1 GCA_946478915.1 uncultured Chryseolinea sp. | reverse complement strand
GCAGGGCACTCTTGAGTCTTGAAGGCACGCTCGATCGGGTTAGTTACAAATCTAAGGCAATCTGTTATCAGGATCGGGAAAAACAATTGTAGGCTTGAAGTTTTTTGCCTTTTCAAATTTCATAGAGGCATAGGAGACAATGATAACAATATCGCCCACCTGGGCCTTGCGTGCAGCCGGACCGTTAAGACATACCACACCCGAAGCGCGCTCCCCTTTTATCACGTATGTTTCAAGGCGCTCCCCGTTGTTCACATTAACTATGGTAACCTTTTCTCCTTCGATCAGGTTGGCCGCGTCCATCAAATCTTCGTCAATAGTAACACTGCCGACATAGTGCAGTTCGGCCTGCGTAATTTTTGCGCGATGAATTTTTGATTTTAGGACTTCTATTCTCATTTTCTATTTTAAAAACATATTGTCAATCAATCGTACATCGCCAACATAACCGGCGATACAAAGGATTGGCTTTTCCGTTCCGTTAACGAATTCCAGTACATTTAAGTTTTTGCTGTCGGCGACCTCAAAATATTCCAGTCTGACATCTTCAGTTTCTCCAACGATTTCATTGACCATATGCTTTACTTCCGACACGTTTTTGCCTTTTTGCAAATTTTCTTTTGCGTTGACTAACGCATTATAAAAGACATTGGCGTTTTGGCGTTGCTTCGGGTTTAATCGAAGGTTTCTAGAAGACATCGCGAGACCGTCCTCTTCGCGAAACGTAGGTACACTATGCAGGGAAAGGTCAAATTTGAGTTCTTTGGCGACTTGCTGAATAATCGCAAATTGTTGCCAGTCCTTTTGACCAAAATACGCATTATGGGGCTGCACGATATTAAAAAGCTTTGACACTACGAGGGCTACGCCACTGAAATGCCCAGGTCGGTACTTGCCTTCCATAACCTCACCCAGCGCGCCAAAATCGAACTTTATGTGGGTCATCGACTCATACATTTCACCATTTTCAGGAACAAATACCGCGTCGCAACCAACTTTTTGAAGTTTGGCTACATCTTCCTCCAAACTTCGGGGGTATTTTTCGAGGTCCGACGGATTATTAAACTGGGTTGGATTAACATAAATAGTGGCGACAGTAGCGTGATTTTCGGCTTTTGAAGCATTAATCAAGGCTAAATGTCCGCTATGGAGAGCGCCCATGGTGGGTACCAGGCCGATTGATTTTTCGGACTTTCGAATTTCCTTTAAAAAGGCTTTTAATGGGGCTATCTTCTTGAAAATCTCCATCTTAGGCCGTCTGGCAAAGGGTCGCAAAGATATAGGGAAAACTGAAAACAACTTGAAAACCGGGCGAATTATTTGTATTTTTGTGGTTCGTTTTCCATTCTACAATAAAAATCAATACTATGTCAAAACTTCGAGTCCTTTATGTAGCCAGCGAAATCAACCCTTTCTTGCAAACTTCGGAAGTAGCGGATTTTGTGCGCAAACTTCCACAGGCAATGCAGGAGAGAGGTATGGAGATTCGGATATTGGTTCCCCGTTTCGGGATAATCAATGAGCGTAAGAACAGGTTGCATGAAGTGGTAAGACTTTCCGGGATCAACATTGCTGTTGGTGATGAGGAGAAGCCGTTGATCATTAAGGTGGCATCTATTCCTAATGCAAAGCTGCAGGTATATTTCATCGATAATGAAGATTACTTCCATCGTAAATCGGTTTTCCACGATAAGGAAAATAAATTCTATGAAGACAATGATGAACGCGCAATTTTCTTCTGCAAAGGAGTAATTGAAACAGTTCGCAAACTCGGATGGGCGCCGGATGTGGTTCATTGCAACGATTGGATCACCAGCTTCATTCCTTTATACCTGAAAACCACTTACAAAAACGATCCATTGTTCAAGAATGCAAAAACAGTATTCTCTATCTACAATAATTCGTTCACCCACAAGTTTAAGGGTGACATCATGGGCAAGGTAAAAATGATGGATATCGAGGATGCCATGTTGGGTAACTTAAAGACCGCCGATTTTGAAGGTTTTATTAAGCTTGGAATGGAATTCTCAGATGCGGTGATTGTTGCTGGCGAGAATAAAAAGCTTGAAGGCCTATTCAAGAAAATTAAGGAAAAGAAAGTAGAGAACTTTGACAACGACGAAAATTCTACGGAATCGTATTATAACTTTTATAATGAACTTATGGGCTAAAAGCATAAGGCAATTGGTCGCCCTGCCAATTGCCTTATTTTTTTTTTCGTGCGAGGATGAAGCCAGTCTTCTAGGGTATAAAAATCCAAATCCAAAATTCGAAGCCACTTATGTAGAGATACCGATTGAAAGCAGTATCCTACTGTTAGATTCCCAGCGCACATCTAATTTCTTCTTTCAAAACGAGACCAACCGTCTGCTTGTTGGTCAGTATAGCGACGACCAAATGGGAACCGTGCTAGCTAATAGTTACACCCAATATTTCCCCACGTCCACAACAAAACTACCGGCAGAAGCAACGTATGATTCCGTTTCGCTTACGCTTCATTTGGACTTTTATAACTATGGAACGCGTGACGCTTCGAGCTTACAAGGGATAAGCGTCTACGAGCTTGCCGACTCTCTTCAGTATTCCAAAAGGCGTTATTATTTCAACACATCTGAAATTCCCGTAAACCCAGATGCACTTGGCTCAAAAATATTCACCGTTGATCCAGATAGCCTTGATCATTACGCCGGCAGCCGAACGGATACCGTGGTTACTATTAAAGTGCCGCTGAAATATGCTTTTGGAGAAAGTATTTTTGAAAAGGCGTTACAGTGGCGCGATGTTGCAACAACTCAGGATTCGACCTTCAAGACGTTTAGCAAGTTTATTGCCCAATTCAAGGGCTTAGCCATTAAGAGCGACTATGGTGATAAAGTTCTTGGAGTGCGAACCACATCGTATGTCACGTTACACTACCACACCCCATCTACTGATAGTCTGGGTGTGCAGTTGGCGTTTTCTCTGGTCGCAAGCTTCAGCCAGATCAAGGGTGACCGCTCAGCTTCGGAGCTGGCAGGCCTCACACAATATTCTCAGGATTTTTTCCCTCCAAGCGATCTTCGGTACATCCAGTCTGGCGCGGGTGTATACACGAAACTTGACTTTGGAAAGTTTTTTGAATTTTGTGATACCGTGCCAAATGTTGTTATTTCGTCAGCTGAACTCTCTATCGAGGGTGTGCAGGAATCCAATCTCCGTCCGCCGCCGAGTTTGATGGTGAACGTCCTTAACGGAGATACAAATTTCAAGGAAAGATTTCAGGCGGGAAATTCTCAGGATCTCTCAGACATTGTTTTGTATAATCCTCCGTTCGCATCCCATACTCGATCTCTATTATACGAAACGCTGTCAGGAACGGTAATCAACGAACCTGACACCTCATTTTATCTCGAAGGAGACAGGTCGCCACATATGGAATATTCAAGCAGCAGTAAAGAATATTCAGGTAGCTATACGTTGTTCCTACAGCAACTTGCTATAACCGCGGAAAACAAAAGGAGATTTCGATACTATCTATTGACACCTTCGGCTCCGGGAAGTCCCAGCACCAAGACCGTAAACCGCGCCGTGTTTCCCAAGGGAAACATTAAACTTAAGATTCACTATACCAAACCAACAACCCCGTTAAACTAAATTCTATATGTGTGGTATCGTAGCATACGTTGGCCATCGCCAGGCACACGAAGTTATCATCAAGGGATTAAAAAGACTGGAATACCGGGGATATGACAGCGCCGGTGTGGCACTATTAAACGGAGAACTTTCAATTTATAAGAAGAAGGGAAAAGTATCTGATCTGGAGGCTTATCTGCAAGGTAAAAACCTCACAAGTACGATAGGGATGGGGCATACCCGCTGGGCTACCCATGGTGAACCCAGCGACCGAAATGCACATCCTCACTACTCGGCGACCGAAAAGCTTGCGATAATTCACAACGGTATTATTGAGAATTATAACGCCATCAAACTTGAGCTCATTCGTAAAGGGCATAATTTTCTCAGCGATACCGACACTGAGGTTTTCATCCATTTCATAGAGGACATCAGGGAGAATGAAGAGTGTTCCCTTGAAGAAGCCGTTCGCCTCGCGTTGACAAAAGTAGTGGGCGCATACGCGATTGTGATCATGTCTCTGGAGCATCCAAACCTGCTCATCGCGGCGCGAAAGGGAAGCCCACTCGTAATCGGCGTCGGTACGAATGAATTCTTCCTTGCATCGGATGCAACACCGATTATCGAATACACAAATGAAGTTGTTTACCTCAACGACCAGGAGATTGCTATCATTAAAGATGGCGAACTGAGCATTAAGAATACCTCAAATCTTCCGCTCACGCCGTATATCGAGACCGTTGATCTCGAACTGGAAGCGATCGAGAAGGGTGGGTTTGAACACTTCATGTTGAAAGAAATTTTTGAGCAGCCGCGATCGATCAGCGATTGTATGCGCGGTCGACTCAACGCGCAGTCGGGTCGGCTGGTGCTGGGGGGACTGAGCGAATACCTTTACAAGCTTGCGAAAGCGGAACGAATAATTATTGTTGCCTGTGGCACTTCGTGGCACGCCGGGTTGGTGGCTGAGTATTTCTTTGAGGAATTCTGTCGCATACCTGTCGAAGTTGAGTACGCATCTGAATTCAGATATAGAAATCCGATTATAAGGGAAGGCGATGTGGTTATTGCTATTTCTCAGTCGGGAGAGACGGCGGATACATTGGCGGCCATCGAACTCGCCAAATCAAAAGGCGCGATAATTTTTGGTGTTTGTAATGTTGTGGGATCGTCTATTGCACGAGCTACACATGCAGGTGCTTATACACACGCCGGACCTGAGATCGGGGTGGCTAGTACGAAAGCGTTTACAGCCCAGCTTACTGTGCTCAGCATGATCGCGCTAAGCGTCGCGCAGAAGAATGGGACCATTTCAAAAGAACAATTGAGATTGCTGCTGGAAGAAATGGAGAACATTCCGTTCAAAGTTGAGAAAGCATTGAAGCTGAACGACCAGATCGAACAGATCGCTGCTTTGTTCAAAGACGCAAGAAATTTTATTTACCTCGGAAGAGGATACAACTTTCCTGTTGCCCTTGAAGGCGCTTTAAAACTTAAGGAGATTTCGTATATCCATGCTGAAGGATATCCTGCGGCAGAAATGAAGCACGGACCCATTGCCCTCATTGATGAAGAAATGCCAGTCGTATTTATTGCTACCAAAGACAGTTCATATGAGAAGGTTGTTTCCAACATACAGGAGGTTAAAGCCCGCAAAGGCCGGGTAATTTCGATTATTACAGAAGGTGATGAGCTGATTCCAAAGATGTCGGATTTCTGTGTTGAGGTTCCGTCTGTTCACGATGCACTGATGCCGTTGGTGTCTGTTATTCCGTTGCAGTTGTTGTCATACCACATAGCGGTACTTAGGGGTTGCAACGTTGATCAACCGCGTAACCTGGCGAAATCTGTTACTGTGGAATAGCACGATGATAATAGTTATTAGTTATTAGTTATTAGTTAATAGTTATTAGTGCGCGATAGCATAGTATATGCAAACTTCGTCATTCGCCAATGCTGACTACCCTAAAATTTGAGATTTAAAGCTACCAGGAGTTCGCACCGGAAGAATAAACATCGTGCTGACTCTATTAACAAATAACTATTAACTAATAACTAAATAAATCTACTTCTCGGGATTCAGCACTACCTGCACATAATTCTTCATATCAAGGTATTTGACAGCAGCATCCTTCACATCGGCCGGCGAAAGCATAGCAATTTCTTTCTCGTAATTAAGCACGTCTTTAAGATCGATTCCGAGTTCTACACTCTGTAAAAGTTGTCGTGCCCAGAAATTATTTTCTTTGAGGTTCACTTCATGTTGCTGCCTCCAGGTTTCTTTTACCTTGTTAAGATCGTCAACGGCAGGGCCATTGGTTTTTATTTTTTCAATTTCCTCATGTGTAGCCGTAATCAGCTTTTCGACGTTCTCGGGACCACATGGGAGTGAGGCTCCCATTGAGAAATGCCCGTAAGGATATTTGTTCAGAGCGCCGTACATTCCCCCACCATAAATGCCAGCGAGGTCTTCACGCAGTTTTTCAATTAACTTGATATTCAACACTTCTGTAAGTGCCTGAACTTTTAATTGTTCTGATGGGCTATACGACGCTTCGCCAGTCCAGAACATCCTGATAAAACTTTTCGGTTCCGTGCCTTTAAACACCTCCTTTTTGATATTCTTAGCCGGCCGCAAACCAACATCCTTAAACGTAGACTTTTTACCAGAAGCCTTCAAACTGCCAAGGTACGTGGCAAGAAGAGGTTTGATATTTTCCAGTTCAAACTTTCCAACGATGACAAACGTAAAGCCAGTCGCGTCGCCAAATCTTTCTTTGTAAATCGCCAATGCTCGTTCATCATCGATCTTAGCGAAATTTTCGGGTTTGGGAACGCGCGGCGCCCAGGGGTGGTTACGATATAAGATCCTCATTACCGAATCCTGAAATGTGTATTGTGGATCAGAACTCATATTCTGATACATAGCTTGTTGCTTTGTTACGAAGGATTCGAATAATTCAGCATCATGTCTCGGTTGCGTGAAATAAAGGTAGGTTAGTTGCAACATTGTTTCCAGGTCAACGGCTGAGCATTGCCCTGAAAGAGATTCCGAAACTGTGCCTAGCCGTGGCGTTACACTCGCGCTTTTTCCAGCCAGAACTTTCCGAAGATTCACCGGGCTTAAATCTGCGACACCCATTTGGGTGACGATGGCGGATGCATATTCTGCGTTAAACCGGTCGGCAGGACTGTAGAGATATTGTCCTCCAAACCGTGACGCACTAAGAACGACCTGGTCGTTTTTGAAATCCGTAGGTTTGAGGAGGACTTTTATCCCATTGTTTAATGTTACTTCTGTGACATCAAGTTCTGCAAAGCGTTTTTCGGAAGTGACCTTTCCTGGTGCAGGCAATTTTTCTATTAACGCTGTCGCTACTGCGGATTCTTCATAGGCGGCAACTTCAAGTTTGGCTGCATTATCGGCAATGACGAGCAATTCTTCGTTTGAAGGTATTTTGAATTCAGCTTTGTCGGGGCCCGTTAGCACCACCAGCTTATTTTCTGTCACTGGCGGAATTGTGCGTGTGGAAAAAGCGTTGACCTCATCAAGTGTGATACCGTCTAAAAACTCCTTGTGATACTTATATTCGTTTTCAATTCCAGGGATTGGTTCTGCTTCTAAGAAATTGCGAACGTATTCCTGTACAATATTGGCAGATTCAGTCTTGTCACGCTCATTGTAAGCTCTTTCGATATTTTTCATTAATATCTTTTTGACGCGATCCAGTTCAGAAGCAGTAAATCCAAATTTACGGGCGCGTTCGTTTTCCTGTATAACAGCATTGATTGCCGGTTCCACGCCACCTTTTCCAACAACGGCGAATGAACTATAGGCTTCATATCCCCGAACAAAATCACTAAGGTTGCTCGCGCCATAAAGAAAGGGAGGATCCGATTTTTGCGTCAGTTCCTGCAGCCTTTGATTAAGCATGGTTGTAAACAACCGTTGTACGATATAGTCCCTGTAATCGCCAACGGTGGTTTCAGGATCCGACTTTTTTGTTGAGTAATAAATTTGGACAAAATGATTGGTTGCCTCCTTGTCGGTCGCCACAATTCCTTCTGATTTTTTTCTCGGTGCTACTTCACTTGCGGTGCGTGGCCGGGGATTTTGTGGATTCTTCAAATGCGCAAAATGCTTTTTTACGAGTTGCTCCGCTTCAGCCACTTCGATATCTCCGACTACCACGACAGCCATCAAATCGGGCCGATACCAGTCGCGGTAGAAATTCTTGATTGTCTCATATTTAAAATTCTTCAACACGTCTTCCGTTCCGATTGGCAGACGGTCACCATACTTGGATCCTTCAAATAATTTCGGGAAATAAATTTTGCTCATGCGATCGTCGGCACCCTTTCCCAAACGCAGTTCTTCCAATACAACACCGCGTTCTTTGTCGATTTCTGCGTCGTCAAAGGCTACAGAACTCGCCCAATCTTCAAGTATTTGAAATCCCTTTTCAACGTTTTCCTTTTTTTCAGTTGGAATGGGAAGAATATAAACTGTCTCATCGAAACTTGTATATGCGTTAAGGTCCGCACCAAATTTCACTCCGATGGATTGCAGAAAGGAAACCAGGTCATTCTTCTGAAAATTTTTTGAACCATTAAAGGCCATATGTTCAGTAAAATGTGCCAGCCCTCTCTGATCATCATTCTCTAAAATCGAGCCTGTGTTTACTGCGAGTCTCAGCTCTACCTTTTTCTCCGGGCGCGTATTTTTTTGAATATAGTAGGTAAGGCCATTCGTCAGCTTTCCCTTCTTAACCCGTGGGTCTGTTGGTAACGGATCGGTAAGCTTTACTTGTGAAAAAAGAGAAAGGTTCACCGAAACCAACAACAGCAACGGTAGAATGATTTTTCGCATAGTCATGGTAAAAGGCATTTGGATAACATGTAAATGTAGCAAACGATATTATTTTGTCTGCGGCTCGTGCGAAGTGTTACCTCTCGCTACCGTACCATCGGGAATTGATTACCTCCAACATTTCGGCGTGCATATCCCTATTCGCTGAACAAAGCTCGCCGCCAAAAAGAACATTATTACCTCCCCTGAAATCTGTTACCTTTCCTCCAGCCTGCTGCACCAAAAAGATTCCGGCAGCTACATCCCACGGATTTAGGTTGTATTCAAAGAATCCTTCAAGGCGACCACAGGCAACATAGGCAAGATCAATTGCCGCACTACCCAGCCTGCGTATACCGTGCGATTTCTCCAGGAATTCTTTAATGATTTCAAGATATACTTCCTTTTTCTTTGTGTGATAATATGGAAAGCCCGTGGCGAGCAAACTCTTTTGCAACGTCTGCACTTTTGAGACGGTAATGATCTGATTGTTGCAGTAAGCATGTCCGCCTTCTATTGCATGAAAACATTCCTGACGTACTATGTGGTAGATGACACCTAATATTATCTGATGTTTATATGTTAATCCGACACTGATGGCATAAATGGGTAAACCATGCAAAAAGTTAGTTGTGCCATCCAACGGATCGATGATCCAGTTGTAATCGTTATGCTGAGATTGTGTCACGGTTCCCTCTTCCGTAATAAAACCAGCCTCCGGAATGAGTTTCTTGAAAACGGTTACTAATCTTCGCTCCGCCTCTTTATCAACATAAGAAACAAGGTTGTTAAAGCCATCTTTTTGTTCAACGCGAGTGTGATCAAAATTAGCTCCTTCATGACGGATAAACTGACCGACCTCAAGACAAACATCAATCACACTTTTTTCGATTTCCTTTAAATTCATCGTGATACTTTTTTAGTCAGTCCTTTTACAAGGGTGAAGATAATGATCAACGCTGAAACCCATGCACCGGTTCGGGATAATAATTCACCCCGTTCTGAATATACCGATCGATCGGTAACGTTACC